>JBKHVY010000024.1:7562-17063 GCA_046569805.1 Bacteriovoracia bacterium
AAGATCCCGCCGGCGTCACCGGAGGCGCCGAGGACTTTTGCGGGGTAGAAGCTCGTCGTCGCGACGTGGGCGCCCGTTAGGAGACTCTCGCCGTTTATCTTCGTGCCGATCGCCTGCGCGCAGTCTTCGATCAGGAGTACGCCAGAGTCTTTACACAGTTTGCGGATCTCGAGGGTCTCAGGGCAGGCCCAGCCGTAGAGGTGCACGAGCAAGAATGCCTTCGGCTTGAACTTCTCGATGCCTTCTTTGACGGAGGCGACGGTGAGGTGCAAGGTCTCGCGCGAGACGTCGATGGTGTAGGGAACCGCGCCGACGTTGACGACGGATTCGAAGGTGGCCCAGAAAGTCATGTCAGGCAAAAGAACTTTATCGTCTTTGGCGACGCCGGCCGCGCGGAGCGCGACTTGAATGGCGTCGGTGCCGTTGGCGCAGCCGAGAGCGAACTGGGTGTGAGTGTAGTTTTTGAGATCGGTTTCGAACTGGCCCACCACAGGACCGCCAACGAAGTGACCGTTCTTGATGAGCTCGGCGGCTTTTTGGCTAACTGTTTCGAAGAAGTTTTTTTCGTAACGAAGGATATCAATAAAGGGAACTTTCATGGGGGAACCTCGCTTTAGATGTGAGGCATTTTACTCCCTAAATTCAGACTTGGAAAAACAAATTACTTAGACTTTTGACGCATCCAAAGCTCTATGATTTGAGCTGCTTTACGCGCCATGCGAGGATCGGAGGCAAGAAGACCGATGAGCTTTCGAGTTAAAGCCTCGACGGCCTTCTTGTCCGCAGAAGGGGATTCCGCGTAGAGCCCGTGGTAGCTCTGCGGGGATTTCTTTTGAGCGCTCACGGACCTAGACGGCTTCGGCCTGGCGTGAACGTTGCTTGTTCGCGGCCACGCGCTCCATGTGCTCTTCGATGATCTGGTAGAGCTCGAGCTTGGTCGACTTCGGGTCCATGCCTTCTGGCATGACGGAGTAGATCATCTCTCCGTTGTGCTCGGCGAAGATGAACCACGTGTTGCCGATGCGCTGGAACAACACGTCTTTGTTTGAGTGAGTTTTTTTTGTGGTAGTTGTAGCGTTCATGGTTCTCCTCCTGAGAAGCGTCGCGGACGTCCTGTCCGGTGTGCTACAAGCTTTTCGTCGGTGTGCGTCCAAACTTTAGACATTTTTTTCAAAATGCTGAAAAATTTTTTGTCACAGTACCAGAGAGAATCAGTAGGCCGAGTGCAGCCCGATCATTCCAGCAAACGTATAGCTTATGCTGGTATTAAATTTATCATTGTCGCCGCGGCCCCACCATTGCGGTCGGTTGGTGGCAGTTTTGGCCTGCAGCTGGATCGGCGACTCGATCTCACCCCAAACACCAGCGATGAAGTCGAGCTCTCCTACGAGCTGAAGGCGGACGTACTGGGCCTCAAGTCGCCCGCCGGTGTTCCAGCCGAAGTAGCTGCGGGTTTCTTTCACGCCCGTTGCGAACTCCTGCTGCGTGAGAC
Organism: Bacteriovoracia bacterium; assembly: GCA_046569805.1. GTDB lineage: Bacteria > Bdellovibrionota > Bacteriovoracia > Bacteriovoracales > Bacteriovoracaceae > UBA6144. The sequence continues at coordinate 9,055 of JBKHVY010000024.1, forward strand.
TTGCCTGAGTAAACGGGTAAAGTAATCCCATGCCTTTAACGGTGATGCGGGCCTTATCGCTGCGCCAGGGATCGTAGCTTAGGCTGATGCCGCCACCCAAGCGCACCCAGTCTTCACGGGCCCGGCGCGTTTGTAGCTCGAAGTCGTTCGAAGCCGTGCGGATGGTGAGAACCGCCCCCGTGTACCAGCGACCCGTGAGGTCACTTTCCCGCACCTTCAGGAGTTGCCCGTTAAACTCGAACTGATTGCTGTAGCCTTCGGCCTTCACGCGCTCGTTGTAGGTGTAGCTCGACGTCAAAGGACTGCCGATGGAGAACTGGAAATCACCGCGGACTTTCTTCTGGCGGGCGAGGGGATAGCCATCGGGCAAGGGCTCGAGCAGGCGGTAGTCGGTGTTGTCCGGGGTGACCGTTCGCTGCTGTTTCTCGCGCGCGTCGGCGTACCAGATGTGGACGTGCTCGCGCAGCAACCACGCGTCGCGGCCCTGGTTGTCTTTCGTGAGCACGAAGTCGGACCCGTCGTGGTAGTTCTCGATGTCATCCGTGAGTGAAAAAGGATCCTGTGGGTTTTTCGTGCCAAGCTTCACGCCTGCCGGAAGGTTCCCGTAGGCGTTGCGATCGATCAGCACCACGGGGTGAATGTAAACGCGATCCCCTTTGCGCGCGTACTGCATGATCTTGCTGTCCCGACTTGGACTTTTAAAGAGCGGCGCCTCGAGCACACTCACCATGCCTTCGCCGGCGTGGGCGTTCAAAAAAATGAAACTAAGAATGAGAAGAGCGCGGCTTACCATGTGAAGCCTTGGGTGAAGTGGAGACTCACGAGGTCATTCGTTTCCTGTGAAGAGGTCTTCGAGACTTCGATCGTTTGTCGCCGGAGCCGGGGCCAGTCGCGCTGCCAGCTCACGCCCCAGGTCCATTCACCAAGACCATTTTTTGCCACGCGCTCCCAGCCCACCACTCCCGAGGTCGTCCGCACGCCGAACTCCTCGCGCGCACTGTTCGTCGAGACGGCGAGGACACCGAAGGCCCCCACGCGCAGCTCAGCGATCAACCGCGAAGAGAAGCCACCCCAGGTGAGGTCCGGAGACTTCGCGGTCACACCCACCGAAACGTTGCGATAGTTCACGGAGCCGTTTTCAAGCGAGTGGCCCCAGGTTTCGAGCTGGACCACGGGACCCAGCTGCAGACGGTCGGCGAAGCGTCCCATCCAGCGGGCACCGAAATTGTAACCGGTTGCTGAGCGCGCCTGTGAGTCGTTCACCACGTCGCGAGTCCAGTCAGCGCTGCCGACGCCGAAGCTCGCCGTGATCTCAGGTTGCCAACGCAGGTCCCGATCAAAGGGTGAGATGTTCTTTCGTTCTTTGACTTCCACGAAAGAGCGCGGCTCTTCGTACATGGCGACGTCGGCGGCGATGTTGACCACCTCTGAGGACTTCACGCGGTAAACGAGCACTCCGGCCTTGTTGCGGATGTAGCAGTAATCGAAGCTATCGGTCTGAGTGTGCACATCGATGACGCGCACACGGTCGTTGACGGTGACCTTGCCGGTCGCAAGCTCAATGAGCTGCGCGTCCTTCGGGAGCGCTTTTTGGATCACCGGAGACGCTTCGATCTGCTCGCGGGTAATCGGGTACTGTGGCAGTTGGTAGCGTCGTTCTTTAATGACCGGCTCGTTGCCGTATACGGGTGGCTTACCAAAGCGGCTTTCGACGTCTCTCAGGAGCTTTGAGTCCGGTGCCTGCGCCATGACCTGGCCCAAGATGAGGAGTGCGATCATGCACCCATCCGTCTGAGTAGTGCCGCCGATTTTTCGAGGGCGCGAGCGTTGCCGGGCCACTCAACGATGGTGGGACTCAACTCGGAGATGGGCACCCATTTCCAGTCTTCGTGTTCATGCGGATCAAGCGTTGGTTTCCACTGCTCGTCGAGAACGATGAGGTAGGCGTGCTCTTCGACTTTTTTCTTGTGCCGGTCGGCAAACTGCTCCACCAGGGCCAAGGACTGGATGTCGACGATGTGATTGATGTCTAGTCCCGACTCTTCTTGGGCCTCCCGAAGTGCAGCCTCTTCGTAGGTCTCGCCCTCATCGACGGAGCCGGTCACGTTTTGCCAGAACTGGCCGCGTTGCTTGTTGGTTTTGAAGATAAGAAAAGTCCACTCCCCGGAGGGCGCGAGCGCGGCGAGAGTAACTTGAACTTTGCGGTGCCTACCTTCCATGGGGACTCCTGATTTAATGATGCCCGAAGCCAACTCAAAGTCCAACCAGAGAGTTGCTGTTTTTGCAGGTGCTTTGCGATGCGTTGCAAAGGTTTTGTTAGCGAGGAAAATTGCCTCGGAGTGGGCCATTTGATAGGGTGGGTCCCACATGGAAAACTTTAATCAGATTCTCTTCAGCATCGCTCAATCGGTCCCAGGGTTTTTGCTCGCGATCGTCGCCCATGAGTGGGCCCACGGGCGCATGGCCCTGAAGTTCGGAGATCGCACGGCACTCATGGCCGGTCGCCTAACCTTTAACCCCGCCGCGCACTACGATCCCATGGGCACCGTCTTATTCCCGCTTATTTCTGCGGTCACCGGCTTTGCCATCATCGGTTGGGCTAAGCCCGTGCCGGTCGACATTCGCAACTTCAAAGAAATCCGTCGCGGAATTTTTTGGGTGAGCTTCGCGGGCCCCCTTGCCAATCTCGTCCTGGGAACAATTTCTGCCATCATCGTCGCTCTGGTTGCGACGCAAGTCTCTCCGAGCTTTGGGTACTACGGCGTGATGATCGGAATGCTGAAGTACTCGGTCTTCATCAACTTCATTCTGGCCGGCTTCAATCTGATCCCGTTGCCGCCGCTGGATGGCTCGAAGATGGTCTCGACGTTTTTGAAGGGCGAGACTCTTCGCAAGTACGAGTCGCTGGCCAATCTCACTCCGATGATTTTCATGGGCGCCTTGGTTTTGTCGCTGGTGGGAATTCCGACCATCGGCTACCTTTTGGCGCCGGTTCAGTGGCTCGGGCAGTGGATGATTTTGGTGTTCTATAAATTATTTAGTTTATTCTGATTTTTTAGTTTAGTTAGTGAGAATGCGCTTTGCGAAAATTCGGGGTAAGCGCCCGAGAGTTCGTAAGTGTGTAAGAAAGAAGCTTTACGTCTGATAGTTGAAAGATTTAATCAGATTTCAGACTCTAAGTGGAATGACATACTGAGTGACGGTGCTAGGACGGCCCGCGACATAACACACAAAAATTCGAGGGACTTACATGTCTGAGACCGAAATCTTGGTCCGCATAGATCAGTTTGACGGGCCACTGGCCCTGCTGCTGCATCTCATCCAGCGCGAAGAAGTGACGATCCGCGAACTCGACGTCACGAACATCACCACGCAGTACCTCGATTACCTGCAGAAGATGCAGGATCTCAATTTCGACATCGCCGGCGAATACCTGTTCATGGCAGCGACCCTTCTGTGGCTTAAGAGCCAGAACGCTGTCGAAGAAACAGAGCAGAACACCGTGAAGTTCGCCAGCGGCGACGATGGTATCCAGATCACCACGCGCGGCGAACTGATTCGCCGCCTCGAAGAGCTCGAGCGCTTCCAGCGCTTGGGCCAAAAGCTCTGGGCACTTCCCAAGAAAGGCCACGAGGTCTTCGTTAAGCCGAAGGTCGATCGCAAGGCGGTCGAGAATAGCATTCTCACGCCGATTGATCTGCAGATGCTCACTAGCACCATGATGGACCTCATCCGCCGCGAGCGCCGGAAGTACACCGTGGTCAAGCGCGACCGCCTCTCCATTAAGGAGAAGCTCATCCACCTCAAAGAAACCCTCAAGGTGGGCGAGACGACGGAGTTCGATCGCCTCCTCGACAAGAACGATTCGAGTGTGATCGACAAGGTCATCACTTTCATCTCGCTCCTGGAACTCGCGCGCTTGAAGCAGCTCTCGATCTTCCAGAACGAAACGATGGGGACCATCTACGTCGAAGTGAACGAGGACCTCTCGTCGTTCGACGTGAACACCGCTGACGGCTTCGAGCCCGAAGAGGGAGCGGAGAAGCCCGCCGCACCCGCGGCGGCACCGGCAGTAGAACAAAACTTGCACTGAAGAAGAGCCCGTAAGGAGTACGACGTGACAGAGATTAACTATTCTTGGGATTTGAACAGCGAAGCCGAACTCGACGAGGCCCTCGCCGCTGCGGCAGCGATCACCGTCGATGACGTGGCCGTGAGCGAGGCTCCCGTTACCGAAGCTGCTGCGGAGAACTTCTCCCTCGAGCTCGACCACTACGACCAGAAAGAGCAGGAAGATAAGCTCTGGCAGGCACGCACGGGTCTGAACTTCGATACTCTCTGTGGAAGCGTCGAGACGCTGATCTTCATGTCCGACCGCCCGATCACGCTGCAGAAAATTAAGGCCCAGATCGACGAAGAGCTCCCCCTGCGCGTGCTCCACGAAGCCATCACGAAGCTCCAGGCGGGCTACGAAGAGAAGCACCACGGGATCCGCTTGGTCGAGATCGCCGAGGGCTACCAGTTCCGCACGAAGGCCACGTACGCCAAGTTCGTGCAGAACTTGTTTAAAGTGCAGAGCCTTGTTCTCACGCCGACAGCGCTCGAAGTTCTTGCCATCATCGCCTATAAGCAACCGGTCTCGAAGACCGAGATCGAGAAGATCCGCGGCGTCGACAGCTCGCACATCGTCCGCGCCCTCATGGACAAGCGCCTGGTGAAGATCACCGGCCGCTCGGAAGAGCTGGGCCGCCCGTCGGTCTTCGGTACCACTGAGGAGTTCCTGGAGGTCTTCAACCTCGCCAGCATCGACCAGCTCCCACCGGAGAACGAACTCGCGGAGCTCGCCACGCGCCCGGAAGTCGCGGCCATCGCTGACATCAAGAGTGTGGTCTTCGGCGGCGACAAGAAGAAGTTCGACTTCGACGAGCTCGAGGAGCTCGATAAGCTCTCCGAGAGCATCAAGGACATAGCCGCGGAGACCGACTTCACGATGCTTTTGAAGCAAGAAGAAAAGCGCCGGATCGACGGCGCTGAAGGTGTCAAGAAATCGGCCTTCGATATCCTCGAAGAATTCGTCCTGCGCGAAGCGACGGTGAAGCAAAACCGTGAAGCCGTGGTCTCTGAGCCGCCGATGTCCGCCCTTGATCCGAAGCTCGCGGACCTTGAGTTCGATGGAATCCTCAACGCACCTGAGATCGACGAAGAGTGGGAGCGCGAGCACCGCGAGTCACTGCTGGCCGCGGACGCTGAAAATGCAGACCTCGAAGACGCTGCTGCTGTTGTTGAGTCAGAGGCGATGGCCGAAGAATTCGAGAACCTCGAGGACGAGGCCCGTGAACTCGAGATGGCCTTGGACCAGGCCTTCGCGAATCTCACCGGTGAGAACCTCTCGATCCGGGAAGAGCTTGAGGTCGACATCGATGAGCAGTTGAAATCATTGGATTTTACTCTCGATAGCGCCATCAAGCAGGGGATGGAGATGGATATGGACCTGAGTTTCCTGACCGAAGCTCTGCCCGAGGATGACATCTCGAATCAAGTAGAGTAGAACCCGCTCATCCATTCTTACTAACTTACTGCCGGGAGGCAGAAAGGAGCACCGTATGCCAAAAGCATTGGCCCCCCAGAATCTTGAAATCCGTCTCCAGAAAGTCATCGCTGACTGTGGAGTTTGTTCGCGCCGCAAGGCCGAAGTCCTCATCACGGAAGGCCGCGTCGCGGTGAATGGCCTCGTGGTGGTTGAGCTCGGCACACGCGTGAACCCAGAGAAAGACATCGTGACCGTCGACGACAAGGTCATCGACCTCATGTCCATCGAGAAGGTCTACGTCCTCCTCAATAAGCCGCGCGCCTACGTCACGACCGTGAGTGACCCCGAAGGTCGCAAGACTGTCATGGACCTCGTCTGGGGCGTACCCACGCGGCTCTACCCTGTGGGCCGCCTGGACTACTTGTCCGAAGGTCTTCTCCTTCTGACGAACGACGGTGAGATGGCGAACAAGATCATGCACCCGCGCTACGAAGTCACCAAGGTCTACGAAGTGAAGGTCTTCGGCCACGTGGACGAGCTCCTCATGGAGAAGATCCGCAAAGGGGTCATGACAGAAGATGGCTTGATGAAGCCGAAGAGCGTGCGGATCATCGAGCAGCTCCCGAACAAGACCTGGCTCGAGTTCCGCCTCTCGGAAGGCAAGAACCGCGAGATCCGCAAGATCTGCGAAGCCATGGACCTCACCGTCGATAAACTTCGTCGTGTCGCGATCGAAGGTCTTACCATCCAAGGTCTTCCGGTCGGCCAGTTCACGTTCCTCACGAAGAAAGAGCTCCTCAAGGCACTCGGCATGAACGAGAACGGCGAGCGCGTCACTCACACCCGCCCGCAGTTCGTCTCCGCCAAGAAGACCGTCGACGTCCGCCGCGCCTCGAAGATGGTCGGCAAGACCGCTCGGAACGCGACGGACCGCCGCTACCAGGGCTTCCGCAAGGACAAGTACTACGAAACCGTGAAGAGCATCAAAGAGCTTGCGGCCCAGAAAGCACTCGCTGAGACGGAAGGTTAGTCGTGAGTTCTGTTTCGATCAAGCGTGGGAAAATCCTCGTCTATCGCTTCTATGAGATTGGCTCTGAGGTCGATCTTGAGAAAGTTACGGGCCTCATGCAGCAGAAACAGAACACCACGCGCTTTCGCCTTGATCGTCCGAGTAAGACGAGTCTCGTGATCGCCACGGCTCCGCTCACGGTGCACTTGGGCCCCACCGAAGTGAACCTCCAGGGCCGCCTCATCCAGGCTGAGATCGACGTCCGCGTATGGCACTTCGGTGGCATGTCGCTTTCGTTTCACTTACCGATTCCCGAGGGCGCGTCCTGGGACGAGCTGGTCGCCCTCGCGGCGTGGCTCGACCGTGACGAAGAGCTCGACCTGATTGCGCGCTCCAAGGCGCGCGACTTCCAAGCGGAGATCAGCTCTGCGATTCCGGTGCAGAACGACTGGAGCACCTACGAGGACTACGTCGTCTACTTCCTCCAGGAGGTCGAGGGCATCTCACAGGGCGCGCTCGAGCTCTTCGAGAAGGCCGACGTCGCCGCGCTCATGATGGCGGAGACGAAGGAGCGCCTTTCGGAGCAGATGAAGAAGACCGTGCGCGACTCGACGTACCAGTACGGACGCGATGACCTCGCCGTGATCGACTGGAACTCGGCCCTGGTGGTCGAGCCCTCGGGCTCGATGGACGTGCCGATGGTGCTGGAGTTCGCGAACTCACAGCTCCTCGAGATGCGCTACTACGACGACGTCCTCGACGAGAAGCTCGATACGCTCTACAAGTCCGTCGCAGGGAAGAAGCCGGGCATCCTCAGTAACATCTACTCGCGCCACGCTGAAGAAGCGGGCCAGATCTACCTCGAGATCGCTGAGGTGGTGGAGAACGTCGAGAACTCGCTTAAGGTCGTCGGTGATTTTTATCTTGCGACGATCTTCCGAGTCGCGAGCCAGCGGTTTCGATTCAGTGATTGGCAGAAGAGCATCAACGAGAAGCTGAGTAACCTCGCGGAAGTCTCGAAGCTCCTGCACTCGCGCGTGGCCGAGAGCCGCAGCCAGGCGATGGAGATGATCATTATTATTTTGATTGCGATCGAAGTGGTCCCGTTCGTCCTGGGACTTCTGAAGTAAGACCTAGTTGTCGAGCGTTCCGTTCATGCCGAGCGACTCCGTGAGCGACTCCAGCGCGTACTCCACGGCCTGCTCGCCGTAGGGGATCGCGGAACGAGAATCCGTGGGAAAGTTTGAGTGCTTGATGAGTTCCACGGCCTGCTTGAGGAGCTGGGCGGAGGCTTCGAAGTACTCGGTTTCGTCTTCGGCCGCGAGGACGTGGACGAGGAGCGTGTGAGCGTGCTTCAACAAGCGAACCTGCATCGGCGTGAGGTCATGCGTTTCGACCTTCAACACGAGTTCAGATTTTGAGAGGTTCGCGACTTTGTTCATGCAGGCTTCCTTGAAGAAAAGTTGTCTC
>JBKHVY010000025.1:0-17034 GCA_046569805.1 Bacteriovoracia bacterium
GTATGGATTTCTGGTTTTCCCGGCGCTTTTGCCTTGGAGTTCTGGAACCTCTCAAGGTACGGCCGCATCCAGTCCTGGGCCTGATTCTGGGGATTACGAATTTTGTGCGAAGTGCGGCCAAACTCATACTTCGTGAGATCCGCACCGGCCGCCGCCTTCGCGATGGGCTTCACTTCTGTGTGACAGAATTCCACCGCCGCGACGGCTCCGTCTTTCGCCATTTTCTGAGTGAGGTTCTGTACGAGACTCTGCTTGAGCCGCTGTGCCAAGGCCGGGGCTTCCGTGTCGAAGCCACTCGCGATTGCGGCCGGTGAGAGCAACAGGGACAAGAGGATGGAAAACATAATTACTCCGCGTGGAAGAGTTGGTGGTCTCGTAAGGGCATGAGGGGCCGGTAGTTGTTTGAGTAGAGGCTCTCGAAGCTCCGCAGCTGCGCGGAACTGAGCTTGATGTGCTTATCGAAGATCACCCAGCGCACGTTCTCCGTACACGGAGGAGTCGTGAGCGAGCCGCGGTAGAAGAAGTGCCCCCCGTTGTAGTCCACGAGCTTCTTTAGCTGGACGGTTTCGCTCGGCCTGGTTTCGCCTGCCTTCGGAAGAGATTTAAAAAAACCGAACTTATCATAGTTTTCATCGTCGAGCTCCAAAAGGAAGCCGAGGACGAGGAGTTCCTTATTCTTCGATTCATGAACGATGTGCAGCTCCGCCGGAAAAAAGAGCCCGTCCAGAGCATGCTCGCTCTTGGCGTGGAAGTGGAGCTGTCGCAGGAAAAACCGTGTACCATCCATCTCTACATAGGGCGCCTCGGAGAACTTGAGCATGATCGAGTGCCCGTTGTTCACAACTTCTCCTCGCAAATCCTGGTAAGCGAAGGTGATCGGCTGCTTTAGTGTGCGCGCTTTCTTCCGGGAAAGGTTGATGGGTGACTGCTGGCGCCCTTCGCCGCAGGAGCTAAACTCCTTGGTGAGTTCGCCCCAGTGGTACGGAGCCACTGCACCCTGGTAGTCCCAATGCGCCGATTCCATCTGATGTGACTCCTTAACCTGGGCACAGCTGAGCGCAAACAAAATGAGAATGAAGAATCTCATGCACGGCCCTTAAGCATCCCGTACCAGTAGAGCCGCGGTAGCAGGTGCGCCTTCACAAACCACATGCTCCAGCGCTCACGGCCTTGATCGAAAGGGAACGTTTCCATCGGCTTCCCATCGTAGTCGAATTCCGCCATGATCGCCGTGCCACGCCCGGTGACGAGGGGACACGAGGTGTAGCCGTTGTACTTCTCTACCATGGGCTTCCCTTGCATGAGAGAGATGAGATTCTTCACGAGCACCGGCGCTTGCTTGCGGATGGCTGCTCCCGTGCGAGAGGTGGGCAAACTGCTGGCGTCGCCGAGGCCAAAGATTTCAGGGTAGCGCGTGTGCTGGAGCGTGAACTTATCCACATCTACCCAGCCCTGGGCGTCGGCAAGAGGACTCTCTTTAATGAACTGAGGTGCACTCTGCGGTGGAACGACGTGGAGGAGATCATATGTCATGGTGACGAGAGTCTTGTCCGGGCGCTCGAAGATAGCTTCTTTCGTCGCAGGCCTTACCTCGACCAGCTCGTGCTCATAGCGCGTGACGATTTCTTTACGAGAAATCACCTTCTCGAGGGCGGCTTTATATTTCTCAACTCCGAAGATTCGAGGGCCGTGGTTGGCGAAAACGACTTCGATGCTTTTTCGCACCCCGTGAGAGCGCCAGTAATCCTCACTCATGTACATCGCTTTTTGTGGAGCTCCCGCACACTTCACAGGCATCCGTGGCTGAGTAAAAATCGCGCGACCGGACTTAAGGTTCTTCACTTCCTCGAAGGTTTTGATGCTGCCTTCGAACGCGTAGTTAGAGCACACACCGGGAGTTCTCAAAGCTTCCGGGAGACCCTTAATCTTTGACCAGTCGAGCTGGATTCCTGGGGCGACGACGAGGTAGTCGTACGATTCAGAGCTGTCATCGGATAGAATGAGACGTTTCTCCTGAGGAACGAATGACTTCACCGACTTCCGAATCCAGGTCACCCCATTGGGGATCAAGCTTCCAGTGGGCCTGGAGGACTTTTCGTGCTTAAACACTCCGGCCCCGATTAGGGTCCACATCGGTTGGTAGTAATGAGTCTCTTGAGGATCAAGGATCACGATCTCGCAGTTTCCAGCGAGTTTATTGTTAAGCTGCGCTGCCACAATAATTCCAGCCGTTCCAGCTCCTACAATGAGTACACGATGTTTCATATTCCCTCCAGGTACCGACAGTTTGCCTTGATTATAGCGAGCAAACATTGATCTTCATCAACTTTCTCGACAACACTTCATGTTAAAAGATCATGGAGGTAAATATCATGAGTGAGCTAGTTGCTGCACGAAGTCTAATGGCCCTGTCCCTAGGATTCCATATCATCTTCGCTATCGTTGGAATGATTCTTCCGCTTTTGGTGGCATTGGCACACTACAAGTTTCTCAGAACGGATGATCTCGAGTACCAAAAGATAAGTAAATGGTGGATGCGGGGCCTCGGTATATTTTTTGCCACCGGTGCTGTCTCCGGAACCGCCCTGAGCTTCGAGCTGGGTCTCTTGTGGCCGACCTTCATGCTTCACGCTGGGCCAATTTTTGGGATGCCCTTTTCCTGGGAGGGAACGGCGTTCTTCCTCGAAGCGATTTTCCTCGGCCTTTACCTCTTTGGAGAGAAACGACTCTCCCCCTGGGTCCACTGGCGGACCGGCATCGGCGTCGGGGCCTGTGGCGTTCTTAGTGGAGTCTTTGTGGTTGCAGCGAACGCTTGGATGAATTCTCCTGCGGGCTTCGATTGGATTAACGGGAAAGCGGAAAACATAGATCCAGTCGCAGCCATGTTCAACGACGCCTGGTTCTCGCAGGCGCAGCACACCTTGGTCTCAGCGATGCTCGCCGTAGGACTTGTGGTCATCGGCGTCCACGCCTGGCTGTGGCTCCGAGGGAGTGCACCAAGACTCAACCAGAAGGCCATCGTACTCGTCCTGCCCTGGACCATCGCGGCGGCGCTGCTTACACCTGTGAGCGGAGACTTCTCGGCGAAGGACGTGGCGAGGAGGCAACCGTTAAAACTCGCGGCACTTGAGGCCCATTTCGAGACGACCACCTACGCACCGCTCGTCTTAGGGGGGATTCCCAACCTTGAGACGAAGAACGTGGAGTATGCCATAAAAATCCCAGGTCTTCTGAGTCTCATGGCATTTAATGATCCGAGTGAGAAAGTGCAGGGTCTCAACGATTTTCCTCGAGAAAACTGGCCACCGGTTGTGATCGTTCACCTCGCGTTTCAAGTGATGGTTGGCATCGGATCACTCCTCGCAATGCTGGCCCTACTTCAACTCATCCACCGGTTGCGGTTTAAGAAGTACGCCCTGACACCCATTGCCTTGAAGATCATGGTGCTGCTTGCCCCCCTTGGCTTCGTCGCCGTCGAGGCCGGGTGGGTCGTCACGGAAGTCGGGCGCCAACCCTGGATCATCTACGAAATCCTGCGGACAAAGGATTCGCTAACCCTCATGCCAGGGCTCCCCTCAATCTTTACGATTTTCCTCGTGCTCTACCTGTTCCTAGGGGTCATGGTCATTTGGCTCATGCGCCGACAGTTTCAGGCGTTCGCTCTTAAGGAGACCGCGTGATCTACTTCATCGTCGCCGTCTTGACCGTCTCCCTGATGGCCTACGTGATCTTCGCAGGCGCTGACTTTGGCGCCGGGATCTACGAGCTCCTCCATGTCGTTTCTGCGCGCAGAGATCGCAAGCATCTCATCGAGGGAGCCATCGGACCAATCTGGGAGGCCAACCACATCTGGCTCATCCTCGCGGTCGTCATTTTTTTCATGGGTTTCCCGCAGGCGTTCTACGTCTTTTCTGTTATGTTCCACATACCGATGACGGCAGTCCTCGTCGGCGTGACTCTTCGTGGGACAGCGTTTGCGTTCCGGCACTATGATCCGATCGAAGACCACTGGCAGAAGAAGTACACTCTCCTCTTTGGACTCTCAAGTGTCTGGACTGCTTTCTGGCAGGGCCTCATCGTCGGTGCCCTGTTTAAGCTCCTTCCAGTCGATCCCGAGCGCTTCGTCGACTATTTCGTTTCTCCTTGGCTCTCTCCCTTCACGGTTGCCGTCGGTGTCTTTGTCGTGAGCATCTACCTCCTCCTCGCCCACACGTTTCTTCTTTCAGAGGAAGCGACGCGGGTGGGCAAGCACTCGCACCTCTTCGATGAGATATGGAGGTCTCTCGCATTCGCGGTCGCTGCAGGGTGTGTCGTGTTTTTGACCGGTCTCAACGAAGACATAGCCCTCGTCGACCAACTCCTCACTTCTCCCTTCGCCGTTGGTGCACTTGTACTTGCGACGATCCTCTTAGGTCCCCTCGTACTGGCTTACAACCGCCGGGAGAGCACCCTGGCGCGAGCGCTGGTTATCTTACAAGTGAGTCTCATCTTCGGTGTTGTACTGGTAGAGCGCTTCCCCACGATCCTAAGATTCTCAGACGGGTCAGCAGTGAACCTTCTGGAGACTGCCGCGCCCCAGGCTACGCTAGACCAACTCGGGTACGCACTCATCGGTGGATCTTGCCTGATCTTCCCCTTCCTTCTCTTCCTGTTCAGGGTCTTTAAAGCAGATGTGAGTGCTGCAAAAGACGCACGGGATCCGTGATGCTGAACCGACGACCGTCCTTTTGGATCAACGATACATTCTCGAGCTGAGTCATTACCCGCGTCGTCGTTTCAAGAGTGGTCTCTGAAAATTCAGCGATCTCTTTGCGCGTCCATGGCTGCTGCGGGTACCGGAGCTGCAAGTACAAGAGCGTCTCGATGACTCGTCTCGCGGCCGACTTGTCCATCATCCCCGAGATCCGCTCTTCGGCCTGGCGCAGGTCTCGGGCAAGGACCTGCGTTAGCTGGAACAAGGCCGCAGGATTTACCTCAAGGCAGCGCCGAAACTCATCGCGGCTTAAGTGACCAATCCGTGACTCAGTCAACGCCATCGCGGAAGCGTGGTGAGGCTCACCAAGAACCGCAGAGCGATGCCCGCTCAGGTACCCCTCGCCGAAGACCCGGAGAAAAGTCTCGCGACCTGATTCAGAAATATGAAAAAGACCCACGAGCCCAGAGTCGATCAGCCACACTTGCTCCGAATCGTTGCCCTCGTGGTAGATCACGTCTCCGCGCTTGAACACGTGGAACGAAGACGAGGGAATCATGCGTCTAATGGTTTCTTCGAGTAATGCCATGGATAAATCGTCGTCTAGGTGAGGCCATTCGGTCAAGCAAGGCCAAGGTGAAGAGGGGGGAGGGCACAAGCGCCCTCCCCCATCGATAAGCTATTTCTTATCGGTCTTCGAGAAGTACCAGTCCGTGACGTCGTAAGCCGATTCCATCCGGGCGTTGGCCTCGGCGGTAGTCTTCGGCGGTGGGACGATGAACTTATCCCCGGGGCACCAGCCTTCTGGTGTTGCCAGACCTGAACTCTGCGAAGCCTGGAGCGCTTGGACGAGGCGCAGGATCTCAGGGATCGATCGGCCGTTCGACATCGGGTAGTAGACCATGGCGCGCATGATACCTTCGGGGTCGATGACGAAGGTCGCACGTACGGCAGCAGTGTCCGAGGCTCCCGGGTGGATCATTCCGTAGCTCGCTGCGACCCGCATGCTCAGGTCTTCGATGATCGGGAAGTTAATCTCTACGCCGAACTTTTCCTTAAGGCTTCGAACCCAGGCGATGTGGGCGTAAATGCTATCGATCGAAAGCCCGAGGAGCTCCGTATTGATTTTCGAAAACTCTCCATGGTGCTTGGCGAAGCCCATGAACTCCGTACTGCAGACGGGAGTGAAGTCCGCGGGGTGACTAAAGAGCACAAGCCACTTCCCTTTGTAGTCGGCGAGGCTTCGGTCACCGTGAGTCGTCTTCGCTTTGAAGTCGGGAGCTTTTTCGTTGATCCGGGGCATACTGTTCATTTCTAACATGTGAACCTCCTATTGGTTTCGTTGGACCCAGAATACGCCCTCGCCTAGAATTAAACCAATCGAGAATAGTGATGATTCGATAGATATTTAGTCATGACAAAAGGTGCGCCAACGAGAACAAACATTGATGTGCATCATGGTCGAACCTCCAGATTCGAATTAAAATAAAAGTAAAAGGTTAAACGTGAAAATAATCGTATTCCTTCTCGACGCTTACGAGCGTATGTGCGACGTCGACGATCTCTCTGACTTAAGCATCAAATCCGCGGAGGTCTGCGATGCGAAGATCTAGCACTCTCTTTTTCCCAGAAGGGTTAAGCGAGGACTCCGGTGGGATCATCCGAGAGGTCTGTCTTGAGCACGGCTTTAACGTCGCTCGCGAAGCTTCTCACGGAGTCATCAACGTCGCACTCTCCGAGACTCATCGAGACGATTTCCGTGATCGAGGCCTAGAGTTCCTGGACTGGAGTCTTCTGCTACAGTTAAAGGCCGGGCTCCAGATGACCGGAGACTTACTTCGCGAGAGGCTAGGACCACGACTCGCTGTGCTCGCACACCTCCCGGACCTCCGAGAAGAACCAGTGCGTGAGCAGCATGCCTCGATCCGCGTCCGAGACCTCGCACGGTCGACCGCATTCTACAGCTGGCTTTACCAGCTCCACCCCAAGGAGTGGACGCACCGGTACTCCGTGTTCCAGATACCCGGCTTCAACTTTGTCCTCGTCGTCGCTGATGACACGGAACTCCACCAAGATACGCTCTATCACCTTGGCCGGGAGGTCGCATCGAAGAATGACGTCATCCGCTGGGAAGCGAAGGCCCGAGAATTCGGAGCGACGATCCTCAAACCCGCGCGTACGACATGGATGGGGACACCACTTCATGAACTCTGGATTCAAGATCCTGATGGAATTATAATAGAAATCTACGCTCGCCTATCTCCCGGAGAATTGGAGCAGCGCCCGGCCGACATGACCCCAGTTTTTCTAACCTAGGAATCTCGTGCGCTATCTCTTTCTCATACTCTGTCTAATCACTGGCGACGCCTTCGCCGGCGACGCCATCTGGCTGCGCACGACGGCGCACTTCAAGTACAACAAAATCAAATTCCGTCCGGAGCACCAGCTGCGGATGACGCCGGACCAAGGCCTTAAGACCAACGTCTACCGGCTGACGCTTCAGAAAAAAGTCTCGGCGCTGACCGTCCTTGGTTCCGTAGCAAGCTTTAACCCGTACAAAAAGATCCCCGAGACCCGCCTCGCCCTAGGCGTCGCCAGCGGCTTCGTGCGCCTCGTCTACGAACAGCAGTTCGAGGGCGAAGCCATCGACGCACGCCTGCGCTTACGGACTCGCATGAAACTCGTCCCGCACGTCTCGGCTTACCAAGAGCTCTTCTACCGCAACTCCGAGCGCCGCCTGAGTGAGTGGCGCCTGGGATTCAGTGTGACCGATGACTACGGCCTTACCGAAGGTATCCTGCGGGTGTTCCAGGCCATGAGTCCACAGAAGGTGCCGGACCAAGTGGTGATGCTGGGCCTCGGGATTTCGCTCTAGCCTACTCTCCGATCGCAAGGCCTTCGCCCCGCGGGTCACTCACGCCCACCCACTTATCTCCCACGCGCTGGATCGCCTGGACCTGACAGCCGAGGCCCGTGTTGGAAATGGCGTGGCCTTTTTTTCTAAGTGCTAAGAGAGTCGCGTCCGGGAGCGACGGATGCTCGACCCGAATTTCTTCCGGTTGCCACTGATGATGGATCCGTGTGGCGGCCACTGCTTCGTAAAGTGGCAGCCGGAACTCGAGGACGTTCAGCATCGTCTGGGCCACGCAGGAGATGATGCGAGTTCCCGACGGCGTACCGAGCGCCAAGAACGGTTTGCCGTCCTGGAGCACGATCGTCGGACTCATACTCGAAAGCGGTCGCTTCTTCGGGGCCACGAGGTTCTTGTCGCCACCAATCGCACCGGACAGGTTCGAGGCGCCCACCGCCTGGGCGAAGTCGTCCATCTCGTTATTTAGCACAACTCCAGTCCCGCGTGCCACCATGCCAGATCCGAACCAGCCATTGATGGTTTGGGTCGAGACAATGATATTCTCGTCGCGATCGGCCAGCGTAAAGTGCGTCGTCTCCGAGGACTCCTGCGGCAGCGACATGAGCGGGAACGTACTCGACGGCAGCGCCTCGTCGCGCAGATACTGCTGCATGTGGCGCGCGTACCGCTTTGACGAGAGCTGCTTAAATGGGATGGGGGCGAAGTCCGGGTCTCCCATGTACTTCGCGCGGTCGGCGAAGCTGATCTGCATGGCGGTGGCGATGCGGTGGATGCTCTCCGGGTGCTGCGGGCCCCACTGGGAGAGGTTCTGGTTCTCCAGGAGGTTCAGGATCTGCACCACGTGCGTGCCACCAGAGCTCGGTGGCGGCATGGAGATGATTTCATAATTGTGGAACTTTCCGCGCACCGCTTCGCGCTCCTTCGAGCGGTACTCCGAGAGATCTTTACGCGACAAAATTTCACCACGCGAGCGAACGGTACTTACGATACTCTGGGCGACATTCCCCTCGTAGAAACCGTCAGGCCCCGCCGCTGCGATCTTCTTAAGTGTGCGCGCGAGATCGGTTTGCTTCAGGAGATACCCCTGGTAGGGCACCTTCCCGTTAGGTAAAAAGAAAATGCGTGAGGCATCGCGATCGGCCTTGAGGCGCGGGGCCTCCGCCTTGATGGCATCGATGAGATGGGGATAGACCGGAAGACCTTCTTCCGCTAGACGAATTGCCGGAGCGAGAGTCTGTGACCAGGGAAGCTTTCCGAAGCGCTGGTGGAGATCCCACAGCCCCCGCACGAGACCTGGAACGGCCACAGCGTGGGGACCGTAAATGGATTTCTGCGGATCGGGCGAGCCGTCTTTCTTTAAGAACATCTTAGCAGAGCTTCTTAGGGGAGCGACTTCGCGGAAATCGAAGACGTGGGTCTTACCCGTTTTCTTTTCGTGGAAAAGGAGGAACCCACCGCCACCGATTCCCGTCGACTGGGGCCTCTCGACTGAAATGGCAAAGGACACGGCGACCGCGGCGTCGATGATGTTTCCGCCGAGGCGGAACATTTCAAAGCCGGCGGAAGACGAGACGGTACCTTGGGATGTGATCATGAAGCCCGATGAGGTGGCTTCGTGCTGAGAGCGCTTGTGGCCCGGAAGCAAGGGCGTGGTGCGCAGGGAATCAGAGTAGGTTCCGGAGCAAGCAGCGAGCACTAAAAGAAGAACAAAAAGACTCAGACTTTTCACGAAAGCTCCTCGACATGATAAGATGAAAGCGTTTCAAAAGAATCGGTCTTTGTCTAGGAGCTCGCCATGGATCTAAGAGCTGAGTGGAAAATCGCACAAACGCACCTCGAGCGGCGCTGGCAGCTCAAAAACTTCCGCGAGGCCCTAGCGCTCGTCAATGCCGTAGGGGCAATCGCCGAAGCCCAAAACCATCACCCTGAGGTCAGCTTCGGCTGGGGTTATGTGCAGCTCAAAATCACCACACACGACCAGGGGAACACGCTCACGGAGAAGGACTTTGCTCTCGCCCGTGAGATCGATAAACTCTAGCGGCCGAGGAGTTCCTGGCGCACCCGACGCAGAAATTCTCTCTGGGCTTCAGTTTTCCCTAAGAGGTAGCTCTCGCCCGGAGCGACTAAAAAGTCCTGCAAGGTCTGACGACCGAGCAGCATGCGAAACTTCATGTCTCGACGGTTGGCCAGTGTGACCTCACTCGAGATGAGGCGCTCCCCGATCTGAAGCTCGAGCTGGATCACAAAACGCTCTTGAACTAAACCACTTGAGCTTTTTACTCTGCGGCGATCCACCAGAGGCGCGCTCACCTCGTGGCCCAGGGCCAGTGAACGCTGCACCGGCATCAAGAGAAAGCGCACGAAGGGCTGGCCTTTGAGGGTGTAGGGCTCAGCATCGAGGGCATGTAGACTCGAGGTGCGGGCCCCGGTATCGATCTTTGCTTTGATGGCAGGGATCTCCCATGCCGGAAGGGCCACCCACTCGCGCCAGCCAAGAGTTGTTTTCATGTTTTGAGTATAGGACCACTCTTCATCTGGGGCACTAGGAAAAAGACGCAAGGCCGGATAATTTCTTGATCTCACAGGTCGACTTGCTACAATAATGAAAACAGTATGTTTGTACAACGACATGAGGTCCCGATGAAATATCTACTGCCTGCCTTCCTTCTCCTTTCGAGCTGCGCTCAGATGAAGCGCCACGTGACCACTGGTTCTACGCCGCAAGCGAAGGTCGCCATGGATAGCACGGAGCTCGAGTGGAACGATCTCGAGAAGATCGAAGAAGTTGAAGCCGCAGAAGACACGCACGTTCTAGTCGACACGAAGGCCTCGAACGATCAGATCGCCGCTGCCGTAGGTGGTGATCCAGATCAAGCGGAAGCCGATGAATCGGTCCCAAGTGCTAGGCCCTTCCTTAAGAAGTTAAAAACCAAGCGCGTGAAGTTCTGGGTCGACTACTTTACCCAGAAACAGCGCGATCGCTTTCAGCGCTTTCTCAACAACGGGATGATGTACCGTCCGATCATCGAGAAGATCCTCGATGACGAAGGTCTCCCGCGCGAACTTTTCTTCGTAGGTCTCATCGAATCCGGCTACTACCTCGGTGCCCACTCCCACGCTTCGGCCGTGGGCCCGTGGCAGTTCATCCGTGGCACCGCTCACCGCTATGGCCTCGTGATGAATCGCGACCTCGACGAGCGACGCGATATCTTTAAGGCCACCCAGGCCGCCGCACAGTACTTCAAGGACCTCCATAACATCTTCTCATCCTGGGAACTTGCCCTCGCGGCCTACAACTCCGGCGAGTACGGCGTCATCCGTCGCATCACGAAGTACAAGACGCGCGACTACTATCAGCTCTCAAAGAACAAGCAGATCCCTGAAGAAACCATTAACTATGTGCCGAAGGTCTTGGCGGCGATGCACGTCGTAGAGAACGCCGAGAAGTATGGCTTCAAGCTTCCGGTTGAGAATGGTCGTTTCTGGCAGAAGACAAAAACCATCCAGGCCCCCAAGGGCACAACAATCCAGGCGCTCGCCAAGCGCCTTCGCGTCTCTCCGACCCTTCTCGTGAAGCTCAATCCGGAGCTCCGGTCAAAGAAAACACCCCGTTCCTACCCAGGGAGCTACCAGTTGCGCATTCCAGCGGATAAGCACACGGCCTGGATGGAAACTCTCGTGGCAGAAGAGCCGCAGCCAATAAACCGCGTGAAAGAGCTTGAGGTCCTCAAGGACAAGGTCTTAAACCCTGAGCGCTACGTCGCGAGCACACCGGTGGCCCGAGTCGCAAAGGCGACGAAGGTTCATCGCGTAACCCGTGGTCAGACGCTCTCGTTTA
Organism: Bacteriovoracia bacterium; assembly: GCA_046569805.1. Lineage (GTDB taxonomy): Bacteria > Bdellovibrionota > Bacteriovoracia > Bacteriovoracales > Bacteriovoracaceae > UBA6144. The sequence goes on from JBKHVY010000025.1 coordinate 11,404, forward strand.
TTGCTCGTAAGTACAAGATGTCTCTGAAGGAGCTCGCCCTCGCCAATAACCTCAGTGTACGCTCGAAAGTGCGCATCGGCCAACGGCTCAAGCTCGAGCGCGGCGGCAACGACGAAGTCAAAATCCGCACAGCGGCGACGAAGCGCGAAGTGAAGAAAACGCAAAAACCTATCGTCTACACCATCCAGCGCGGTGAAACACTGACGGACGTGGCACGCTGGTTTAACACCTCGGTCGACGCCCTCAAAGAGGTCAACGACATTAACCGTGGCCGCAACCTGCACATCGGCGCAAAGATCAAGATTCCCGAAACCAAGAAAGGCATCTACACGGTTCGCCCCGGCGATTACTTGATCAAGGTTGCCCAGAAGTTCAACCTCTCGAAGACATCGCTCATGAAGCTCAATAAACTTAAGCGCCCTGAACTCTACGCGGGCCAGCGCTTAGTGGTGAACGTTAGTCGCGAATAAAATCCGGACGAAAGAGCTTGAAAGTGGCCTTGATCGGCAAGTGATCGGAGACGTCAGCGTGGGGAGTTTGAAAGACCTCCGCGCTGATGAGGGCCCGGTCATCTGAATGATAGATGTAATCTAGACGACGGTCAGGCTTGAGACTCGGAAACGTAAACCAGCTCTCTTCTTTCTGAAGATACGCGACGGGCGCGACGATCTCTGTGAGCGGTAGATCTTTAAGGATCTCGTAGGTTCTTTCTGTCTCGTAGACATCCTGGGGATTGGCGAAGCCAGAGCGCTTCATGGCCCCGGCCGGGAGCATGTTAAAGTCACCGGCGATGAAATCGAACTTCTGTGTTTTCGCGAGTTCCACCAATTGGCGCGCCTGGTGATCGCGAGTCGCTTGGTCGAAGGCCTCAAGGTGCAGATTCACAAGTCGCAGCTCACGATCGAGGATCTTGACCGTGACTTCCTGGAAGTAACGATAGAGGTAGAACAAGTTGTACCACCAGGCACGGCTTTCAGGTTTTGCTAAAAGATGCACTCGGTTCGCAGTGATGGGCCAGCGCGAGAGGACGGCACCCCCGGAATTCATACGACCAAACTGGTGCGAGATCGGCGTAAACGGAAAGGGGATGTACTGCGCTTCCCAAGAAACGGCGCGCGCCCAGTGGCCGAGGCCCGTCTGCTCACTGAGCGACTCGAGCTGGTCGAGCCCGTGCGAGCGAGCGGCAGCGAAGTCGATCTCCTGGAGAAGCACGATGTCAGCGCCGGAGTCACGGATCGATTGCGCAATTTTCTTGAGGTTCTGCTCGAAGCTCTGGCGCGAGCGCGGCACGTAATCGTCGGTGCCCTCGGACCCCAGTCCATAGCCGTAGGCCATGTTCCAGGTTAAGACGGTGACCGTCGAGGGGAGAGTCTCAGGCCCACGGGCCGTGGCACTCCGACCGAACGCCTGATCCACAATTTTAGGACTCAACTGCCAAGGGTAACTGGCCCACAAGAAAAACAGCACAAACACTGCCAGCGGCAGCACCATGAGAATCCACATGAGTTTCATCGCTGGGCCTCGCCGGCAAGGAAGACCTGTTCTACGCGGCCCGGGAAGGTCTCTCCCACGAAGGGATTGTGCCGAACTTTAGTTTTGAGGTCTTCGGTTTTAAGAGTAAAGGGATCTCGAAGGTTTAGCACCGTAACGTTCGCCACAAAGCCGGGACGACAAAAACCAAAGCCCAGGCCAAGAGTTTTGTAGGGCGCGTGCCAGGGACTCAAGCTCGGAAGGAACTGATTCACGAAAGTGCCAGGGTTCTCACAGCACATGAGAGCAATCGTCTCCGGCCGGAACTTTTGGTTCACGAGGAGCCACGTCACAAACGCCCCGTAGCTATCAAGGCCGGTCAACCCTGAGGTTCCGTGCTCTTTCTCCTCGTGCGTGTGCGGGGCGTGGTCCGTGGCGAGGTAATCGATTTCTCCATTGCGGGCCGCGGTGAGCATCGCCTGCTGGTCAACCGTTGCGCGAATTGGTGGGTTCATCTGAAAGCGCACTTTCTCGAGGTCACTCAAGACGTCCTGAGAAAAATACAAGTGCTGTGGAGTCACTTCGCAGGTAACCCGCACACCCCGCGCTCGCGCTCGGCGGATACTCTCGAGGCCTTCGCCGGAACTGTAGTGACAGAGTTTCCCTTGGAGCTGGTACTTCTCAATGAGCGCAAGAGCCGTCTTCGTCGCCATCGTCTCGCAACTCACGGGCCGACGCAGATGGTGATGGGGTTCGTGGGCATGGGCTTTAAGCTCCACGGGATCTTCACAGTGGAAACTCACCCACTGGCCGCGGTAATGCTGGAGCACTTCATCGAGCTGTTGGTCGTTCTCAAAAAAGAGCTCTCCGATCGATGGCCCCATGTAGACCTTGTACGGCACGGGCCTTGATAAGGGTCTGGTACCGGGGCCTATGCCCGCATAAAGCAGCATCGAGACTTGTGAGCGCTCTGTGAGGGCGAGCTTACCCCGGTAGCTTGCGTCATCGATGGGTGGAATCGGATTGTTCGGCATGTCCGCCACGTGTGTGACACCACCATTTATTGCCGCAGCTGAGGCCGTTTGAAAATCTTCCTTATAGCAGTTCTTCCCGCTCACATCTTCCCGGGCATGAATGTGAATATCACCCATCCCGGCGAAGGCCAGACACTCATCGGGGTAGTACCAGTCGACTTCCCATTTCTCAAAACCCAGGTGTCCGAACTCGACGATGAGGCCTGTGGCAGGGTCAATCTTCATCTGTCGGCGTCCCACACCTTCGGAGGTTGCAAAGACGGCGTCGATGATCTTCATCGTTGGACTCGCTTAACGGTGGTGGGACTTCCCTGCTGCGTCGGCATGGTGGTGATCTCATCGATACAGACGTGGCGCGGTTGCTCGAGCATGAAGAGGATCTGGCGAGCGATGTCGTCACCGGTTAAGGGAGTCATTCCCGCGTAGACCGAGTCGGCCTGGGACTGATTACCGCGGAAGCGCACTACGGAAAACTCCGTTTCGACCATGCCCGGTGAAATCTGCATGACTCGTACGTTCTGACCGCAGGTTTCTTCGCGCAGGACTTTGGTGAAGGCCCACACCGCATGTTTGGCAGCACAGTAGACGGCACCTCCCGGGTAAGTCTGGTGACCGGCGATGCTACAGATGTTGAGAATATCCCCGCGCTGGCGTGTGAGCATCCCCGGCAGCAGAGCGTGGGTCAGGCGAAAGAGTGCGTGCACGTTCACGTCCATCATGACTTGCCAGTCAGCGGGGTCTGAGTCCTGCACAAAATCTCGCCCCAAGGCGAGGCCTGCGTTGTTGATCAACACGTCGAAGTCCAGACCGAAGCTTTCTCGGAGATTGGCGATGAAATCTGGTGCACTAACGTCATGCACGAGGAATTGAGCGCCGAGTTCTGCGGCAATCTGTCGGAGTCGATCTTCGCGACGAGCGACGAGGACAAGTTGGGCCCCGCGGGCGTGGAGTTCACGGGCCGTGGCAAGGCCAATCCCTGAGGTCGCGCCCGTCAGGAGGACTCGGAAGTTTTTGAGAGGTGAATTCATGAATTTATGGTACTGGGCCCGACGGCAGATGACTAGTGTCCGAGGATATTCAGCGACCAGCTATTTAAGACACCCGTCTGTCCCCCACCAAGTCCGTCGATGAGCTTAAGTGTCCAAGTTCCATTGGTGCTCTCACCATAAAACGCATGAGTCGTCAGAACCACGTCTAGGTCCGCGTCACTTGGCCCTCCATTGAGCGGTAGAAGTAGGGCGTTATTGATATTCAAGAGTATACTCTTTGTCCCCCCTGGGGAGGTCAGTTCTACGCCTATCTCTCCTGAGCGCGGGTGCGTAAGATTGAGCTTCACTTGGACTGACTCGATCACCTTCTCGCTTCCGAGGTTCACCAAAAGCGAGTCCGTCACGCCTGTCGCCGAGTTGTCCGGAACCGCCAGCGCAAGACTCGAGCGTGAAAGACTCGGGACTTCGAAATCGGGGTTCGCCTCAAACCAAGGAGGCAGTGGCCCATAGCTCGGATCGAGCGCCATCGCGACGGCCCGCTGAGCATTCACGCGGCCAAAGCCGTACCAGTTGTGGAAGAAAACATCGGCCCTGTTTTTGACCCACCCCTGCTCGTACACATGGTCATCAAGATTGAGCGCGGCCTGGTAGTGAACGCTATTGCCGGCAGTCTCATGCACGCGATCGGCCGTGATCGCGAGGATGTGTCGCACATCGCGCCAGCTCAAACGGGGATTCGCCGAAAGAAGAAGCGCCGCCACACCGGAGACGTTTGGGGCCGCCGCGGAGGTTCCCTGCATGGTCGACGTGTAATGACAACTCGGATTGAAATTTAAAAAGATACTATCGCTCGTACTGAACGTTTCGAAGCGATTGTAGTCGTAAAAATCGGTCGAGCGCACGTAGCCCTGGGCACAGGTCTGCAGGTCCGTGGTCATGATCCCCGGATCAATATCGCCGTCCTCGCCACCAGGTGCCGAGACCCAGATGTTACTCCCAGTATTTGAGTACCCGGCCGCCAGGCCGTCGGCGTTCGTGGCCCCAACCACCATGATATAAAGTGAGTTATTCTCTTCCGGGATGTTCGCGTTCTGCGGTGAGCGCACGACCCCCACACCGTCGACGTTTCCATCGAACTCGAAGTACTCATTCCCCGCCGACTTTACGAAAATCTGACCCAGACCTTGTCGCCCGCGTGTCACGCGATCGCGCAGATGAGCGACGTAGACCGGATTGTCCGGGAAGTCGGCGTTAATGGCGGTGCCATAGCTGAAATTAAAGATATCGAAGTCCCCGCTCGCCTGACTGAGGAGCATCGGCAGAGTTTGGAGCGAATCTAAGAACTGGAACCCCGCCACCCGCGCCTGCGGTGCCACACCGGTGACTCCGATGTTGTTCCAACCCACGCCCGCGATGATACCGGTAACGGCCGTCCCGTGGGCGTCTCCTGCCGGCGAGGGCGTAGCGATGAAGCCGGCCGATTCTCGACCCGTTTTGTAGTTACGATGCTCACCGTTGAGAAGATTCACCGCCAGATCTTCGTGAGCGGTTTCAAGGCCCTCGTCAGAAACCGCGATGCGCACACCCTGACCAAAGATCCCACGGCGCCAGACCGGGCCCACGTCGAGATCTTCATCCGCCGAGACGGATGTCTCGCGAGAGAAAAAACTTTCACCATCGTTTTCGAGGTGCCACTGGTACGGGCGCAGGAGATCTCCTCGCACAATCAGCGTGAAGTTTGCCTGGCGCACTTCCGTAAGCCTCGTCGCTCGCACTTGCACGTTATAGGTTCGATTCGTCTCCTCGGGGCGACCACTAAGGCGGACGACACCATTCATGATCGTCCCCGTAAGCCAGGCCGGGCGATTGGTGTAGCTTAAAACCCAGCCACCGCCTGTCAGATCCGAAAGGACTTGATGCGAGAAATCGAGACCCATGAAGGCATAACGAGTGGTCGTCGTGGACTCAGGAAAGCTCCAGCCCGGAAGCCGAGTGCCACTGGCCGCTTCACTCGGGGCAACAGGTGCCGTGGGGACTCCTGGGGGAGCCGAATTCTTGGCAGGATTACACCCAAGTTGGACCAAAAAAATGGTGAATAGTAAGAGTCTCAATCCCCTGTCTCCCCTTAGGAGCTGATC
>JBKHVY010000026.1:0-17004 GCA_046569805.1 Bacteriovoracia bacterium
TGAAGTGGTTCCTGGGGCAATCGGGAACAAATTAAATGTTTAGGTCTCTCGAGCTAAAGAAGTCAGCACTAGAGAAAATCCGTTCTGATCGTGCAGCACTCCTAAAGTCCGATGTGGAAGGTTCTGTGAAATCTCTTCCCCCCGGAGAGTGGGTGCTTCTCAGAGATGTGGATAAGAAGCGCGTGTTTCTGGGGTTCATCAATCCCCTCGTGGAAGATCGCCTACCGGCGATCCATGTGCTAAAACGCCTGGCGAATCCACCGGATGAAAGAATCGTCTCGGACTACATCGAAGAAGCGCTCGCAAACTGTGTGCGGCGAAGAAAATGCTTCGGCGGCTACGAGTCTGGAGCACGTATCGTTTTTGGAGACGCAGATGGGTTGCCCGGACTCATCGTTGACTCATATCGTGAACTGGCGCTAATACAGATTAATACCGCAGGGCTAGATCGCTGGAGAAGCCTCGTGAAAGAGCAGCTTGAGATGCTCCTGTCGAAGCCGTGTTTCTTTCTAGATAATCCAACCCAGAGAAGCCGGGAAATGCTTCCCCACTATCGGGAAGAGCTTCCATTCGAACACATCGAAATTCTTGAGAATGAATTTCTCTACTCCGTCCCCTCAAAGAACCTGCAGAAAAACGGTTGGTACTACGACCATCGAGAAAATAGATCTAAGTTCGAAAGAGCACTTAAGCGCTGGGCCGGAGAAAAAACAAAGGGCCTGGATCTGTTTTGTTACGGTGGCGCCTGGGGGCTCCATGCACTGAGAGGCGGTGTCACGAACATGACGTTCGTTGATCAAGCGCCACTTTCGGAGATGCTTGATAGACACTTGGCCAGCAACGGGTACACGGGCCGCGGAACATTCATCCGAAATGATGTCTTCGACTGGCTTGATGAGGAAATCAAGGCAACCTCAAAATTCGACGTTGTAATCAGCGATCCACCCGCGTTCGCGAAATCCCCCAAGGACAAGATCGCTGCGCTTGAGGGGTATAAAAAATTACACAAGAAAGTTATAAAAGTTTTAGCCCCGGAAGCCCTTGTCGCCTTCGCTTCCTGCACCCACTACGTCGACCTTCAGGAATTCATTCAGACAGTGGAAATTGCTGGTCGCCAGGAAGGCCGCACCCTTCAGATCCTTGAGCTTGGGATGCAAGGGTGGGATCATCCTGTCCGGACTCTTGATGACAAGGCGAATTACATAAAATACGTTCTCGTAAAAGTGGAGTAAGAGATGTCGAACCTGGAAAAAATGAAGCGAATTTTAGCGGAAGCAAAGTCGGTGGTGTACGGACAAGACGAGATGCTGGATGCGATTCTCGCGGCACTCGTTTGCGAGGGGCACGTGTTGATCGAGGGGATGCCTGGTCTTGGTAAGACGATGAGTGTCTCGGTCATGAGTCGTCTATGTGATCTCCAGTTCCAGCGTGTGCAGTTCACGCCGGATCTCCTTCCCTCTGATCTCGTTGGTACTCTCGTCTATAACCAAGCAAAGCAGGAGTTCTCAACGAAGTTCGGGCCAATCTTTTCCCAGATCGTCCTCGCGGACGAAATAAATCGCTCGCCGGCGAAGGTCCAGTCGGCCTTGCTCGAAGCAATGGCAGAGAAACAAGTGACCATCGGTGATAAGACTCACAAGTTGCCATCACCTTTCGTCGTCCTCGCGACCCAAAACCCAATTGAGCAAGAGGGGACATACAACTTGCCGGAAGCCCAGCTCGACCGCTTCATGATGAAGGTCCAAGTAGAGTACCCGGACTACGAGTCTGAGAAATCAATCCTGAGTCTAAAGCATGAAAGGCTAGATCTTTCGCCGATCCTTCATCAGGCTGACTTTGAAAGTGTGAAGGCAGAGGTGGAAGCAATTTATGTTGACGAGAAAATTAAGGACGTCATCGTTCGCATGGTTCACGCCACAAGACCAGGCACGCGTTGGTTTGATAAGAAGCGCGAAGGTGTCATCGTCGCAGGGGCATCACCGCGAGCAAGCATCTGGCTCTATAAGCTTGCGAAGTTTCGCGCGTTCATGGACGGCAAGAATTTCGTAACCCCCGAGCACGTTTTGGCCATCGTACCGTCTGTGCTTGGCCATCGAGTGATACCAAGCTACGAAGCAGTTCTTGATAAGGTAAACACGCGTCAGCTCGTAAAAGAGATTGCGATCTCGGCGCTCTGAGTATGAACATTCGTGAGATCGAACGAGTCGTAGCAACTGTCCAGCACGCGGTCTTTAAGAACGCTAATAGTGCATCGGCTGGAGCTCTCCGGTCGCGGTTTCGCGGTGCAGGCCTTCAGTTTAGAGACCACCAGGTTTACACCCACGGTGACGACGTACGTTTTATCGACTGGAAAGTTTCAGCGCGAACATCTCATACGTACCTTAAGACCTTTGAGGAAGATCGGAACGTAGAGATTTGTGTCATTATCGACGTGAACCCGTCTAGCTTCTACGGCTCCAAGGGTACGAGCAAGCTCCAAATGGCACTTGAGATAACGGCTCTGCTCTACCTGCTTGCGCAGGAAACCCACGATCAGATTCGGACTGTTATCATTTGCGACAATAAGACTACGGAGCTGCCGCCAAAGCGGGGTCGCGAAGGACTAATTCTGTTCATCTCATGGCTCGAGAAGGCCGGTCTCTTGCAAGACAGTGGAGCCGTTAACCTTAAGAGACAATATGACATATCTCCGAACCAAGGTGGATTTGTTGCGGCTGAGCTAAAGAAACAGCTGTCCCGTAAAAAGGAGATCGTGTACCTGGGTGATATGTCGAATCTTTTGGGGAGTGAGGAATTCTTCCGGATTGCAAAAGACAGTCGGTGTCATGCTGTTCGTATTCTGTCACCAATCGATACGGAACCGATGCCGTTCAGTTTTTCAACCACGATGGGGGTAATGGCAGGAATCGGCGCACCCAAAGATGTGCGGCGTGAGGTCAGACAATTTCCATTCGTGACGACAAGTGAAAAATACCTCGAGCAATTTCTGCGGAGGTTGCGATGAAGGTTCTAGTCGCTCTTCTAATGCTTTCGTTCTCCGTTGTGGCACTGGCCCAGCTAACGGTCGTGCCGGGAACAAGTGATATAGAAGCGCGTCCTGGTGAAATAAAAAAAATTAAAATTGTTGCGGCTGACTCGGCAGCGAAAGAACGTGTCACTGCTAAGGAGTTACAAAGCCTTGGTGATGCCGATACGTTTCTCTTTTCAGGCCTGCGGGATTGGAAGCTAGAGAATTCGAAGTGGATAATCGACGGTTCTATTGTTTTCACAAAGAGCGATGTGACGAAGGCTCCGATGAGCATGGGCTTCTCGACGGGCCCCCTTGAGGTTCGATTCGCGGGCTGGAAGTGGGTGCCTGATCCGAATCAAGTTTCTCCAGATTTCACCTATGAAGATATTCCGATGTTTTCTCGTTCCTGGTGGATTAGGAATTGGCCAATTTCTTTGGGGCTTTGCGTTGTGTTGGTGCTCATAGGTTTTCGTGGCAGTCACTCTTGGAGACTTCAGCGCAACAAGAAAAGACAGCGTAAGATAATGCTTGAGCAGATGCGCCGAGAGGTTTCAGAGGCATCATCCATCTCCGAGCTTTCGCTGATATGGGAGAAGCGTGATATCTACCGAGCGACATTTGAGAACGAGATGCAAGAGCTTGAGGATTTCTTTAAAACCTTAAACCAAGTTCAGTTTAAGCCACAATTTTCATCAGCGGATCTTGAAGCTGTCTTAGTAGTAAAAGCTCGGCTCGAGCATAAACTTGGAGAAGCAAAAAATGGAGTATAAAAGCCCCATCCTGCTATTCCTGGGTGCGACCGCCGCTCTGCTGTGGGCCCTCGATTTTTGGAAGCTCTTTAATCGGAGAATGCTGGGGTTCGGTTTTGATGGCGGTCGGATCCCTCGCTGGCAGCGCCCCTTGAAATGGTTCCTGTTCTTTGTAGGAATTGTGGGTTGGTCATATCTGAGCTACTCGTTTCTCCAGCCGCGTATTGCGAATCGGTTTAGTCCGTCTAGTCGTGAAGTGGTAGACATCGTTCTTGTGGTTGATGTTTCACGCTCCATGCTTGCGGAGGACCTTAAGCCGAACCGTCTTGAGGTCACGAAAATGCAACTACGAGACTTCGCAAAGAAGCGGGTCTCGGACCGCGTAGGTCTTGTCATCTTTTCTGAGCGCGTCTTTACTCTTCTCCCCCTTTCTACCGATCCATCACTTCTTGATAAAGTCATCGCCGATATAAATATCGGGTACCTTGGAAGTGGAACAAACATAGGTGATGGCCTGGCCCTCGGTGTCGCTCGTGCCGCTGACACGGAAACTAAAAATAAAGTTATCGTCTTGCTCACCGACGGCGTCGCAAACGTGGGTAACATGACACCCTTGCAGGCAGCGGAAGAAGCGAAGAAGCAAGGAATTCGTGTGTATACGATTGGTGTCGGAAGCCAGGATGACGCTAAAATCCCTGTCGGAAAATCAGTTTTTGGGACCCAGTACCAACTTATCCCCGGGGGTTCAATTGATTACAAAACCCTGAAAGAGATCTCCGATCTGACGGGTGGCAAATTCTATCCGGCCACAGATGAAGCGGCACTCTCGAGGGTTTTTGCGGACATTGATAAGCTCGAACGAACGGAGATTAAGGTCGAAAACCAGGTGATCTACGAGGAGCTGTACTACCCATTCTTCATCCGTGGTCTCGCGCTCTTGCTTGTCGCCGAAGCTTTGCGCCGCGCTTTGCTGAGGGAGGCGGTGTGAATTTTCTTAAGATGGAATACCTACCCTACTTCGCACTCGCCGGGCTCACCATTTCTACGCTGGTAATTTGGTATGAAGCAAGATTCTTTAGGTGGGTCGCGCAACACTGGTTCATGAAGCGGTCATACTTTCAAATCGCTTCAACGGTCTGCCTTGTGGCCGGCTTCCTTCTTATAAGTGTCATTGTGCTTGACCCGAGAGACAAGGAAATCAAGGTCAAGGGACGGGTAAAGCAAGAGAAGACGGTAATCCTTATTGATACGTCGACGTCAATGTTGGTTGAGGACGTTCGGCCGAATCGTCTTGAGAAAGCCGTATTGATTGCCAAGCACTTCGTGCGAAAAGCTGTCGGGCACCATGTAAGCGTGATGGTGTTCGCTGATATTACGAAGAAACTCGTGCCATTCACGACAGACCTCGATCTCCTCGATGCGCGCATAGACAGTGTAAAGCAGTTGCGTAATCTTAACGCGGGGACTTCAATCGGTCTTTCTATCGAAGAGGCCACACGGTTCTTCTCGCTCGACGATAAGTCCGTGGTTGGAAACATCATTGTAATTACAGACGGTGAGGACAATGCCAACACTGAGGCTTTTAAGGTTCCAGAAGGAATAAACCTGGTGTTAATAGGTGTGGGAACCCCGGCGGGGGGACCCATAAACATGCGAGATAGTAATGGCATGTTCTACGGTGCGAAGACCGAGCGCGGAGTTAAAGTCATCTCGAAGCTCAACGAGGACTTCTTTAAGAATGCGACTAAGGACCAGCCGAATTCGATGTATGTCTTAGCTCAGAGCTACGATTTGCCGAGTGATAGGATTCTAAAGTTTTTCAGTAGAAACAAAACCAAAACGAAAGAGGGTGATAACGTCGTACGTCCAGTAGCTCTGGATCGCTGGGCCTTGCCAGGTTTAGTACTTTTGATTGCTGCGTATCTGCTCCGTTTCCTCAAGCCATTTTCTCTCGTCAGCTTATTGCTCTTTACCCAGTTGGCGATTGCATCTGAGAAGGATAAGCCTGCGATACCGCCTGATGTACATAGGCGGATCAATGAACTAAAAGAAGGAAAGCTATCGCAAGACGAAAAGATCAACCTTGCGGATCAGCTCGTGCGCATCAAGCAGCACGAGATGGCACAAGCGATCTACCAAGAAAATTTCCCAGATGATGTGACACAGGATAACGCCCAGTCCTACTTCAACTGGGCGACCTCTGAACTTGAGTCTGGAAAGATCAAGGAAAGCCTGGGGCGCTATGATCAGATCGAGCGACTTGTAGAGTCTGGAGTCGTCGATCGCGCTTTAATCGAGAAAGCTCGCCAAAACATAAGGAGAGCACTTGCTGCGCCTCCCCAGAGTAAAAACGAGAAGAAGCAGAACAAAGACGAAAAAGATAAGGACAAAAATCAAAACCAACAAAATTCTGGAAATCAAGGCCAGGGCGAAGGTGGTGGATCGAACTCAAAGTCTGATTCGGGACAATCAAAGGACGAGGACAAGAACCCCTTTGATCCAAAGAATTCGGACAAGGAAGATGAAAAGAGCGCAGACAAGCCTGCAGATGATAAGAAAAAAGACAAGGACCAGAAAAGCGAAGGCGATGAAAAAAAAGATGAGTCCGAGAAGACGGCAAAGGCTAAGCCCAAGGCTTCGCCGTTACTTGAGCAGTTAAAGCAAGACGATCGAAAGCTCCAGCTCAAGCTTCTAGATACCTCGACTCAGAAGCGTACCGGCGCCCGCAAGAAGGATTGGTGATGGATTTCATAAAAAAGTTTTGCCTGCTATTTGTCTTTTTTCTAGCTCACGCAGCAATCGCAAGTGACCTGGTGGTTGTGGAGACAAATCCGCGTGACCCGATCCGAGGCGAGGTTTTCCAGATTATTTTTAAATGCTCTATTAATGCCAACGAAGAGCCTAAGATCAATTTTCGCGCAGACGGATTTGATATTCTTGGAAAGCATGTCCAGGGTGTTTCGGCAAAGACAATTTTTCAAAACGGCCGCTTAACAACCGAGCGCAAGATGCTTGTTGTTTATGAAGCTAAGGCAGATCGAGCTGGCCGAGTCGCCTTGCGAGACGTTGTTGTAGATGTTGGGGGTCAGATCGTTCGTGAGCCAGAAGTTCCAATTGAAGTTCTTGAAGCACGGCGAGAGCCGAAGGTGGTTTTCTTAGAAGCCGAAGTCCCTAAAAGATCTGTTTTCTTGGGAGAGGGGGTGACGGTTCGGTATTATATTTATACGAAGGTGAATCTCCAGTCATTCGATATCAAGAAATATCCTAAGCTTGACGGCTTCATGAAGCGCTACCTACAAGAGGGTGAGAATCCTCAGAACGTAAACTACAACGGCGAGGTATTTCGCCGTTCACTCATTTATGCCGCGAGGCTCTATCCGGAGAAAACAGGAACTTTGGTTGTTGACCCAATGGAGATTAGTTCGACTTATTCGATCGATCCCTTCGGGAACCTGGGCTTTGGTTTTGGTGGTGGCGGACGAGATGCGAAGAGTCGTGTGATCGTTAGTGAGCCTGTACAGATTAAAGTAAACCCACTCCCACCAGGAAAACCTTCGAACTTTAGTGGATTAGTAGGCAAACACAAATTTGAACTAAGTTTCAGTCGATCAAACCTCCTCGTGAACGAGCCGATGGAAGTGCGCTTTACTGTAAGCGGAAACGGTAACCTCGAGAACTTCGAGAATCCAATCATCCTAGACTCTTCAGAGGTTGAGAAGTTTGACGCCAAGTCGGATCTGACTTTGATGGGAGCCGAGAATGCGATCAAGAAGATTGATTACACATATCTCGGTAAGAAGCCGGGAGCAATTAAGCCTTCACGCTTCGAGATTAGCTACTTTGATACAGATACCAATCGGTACGAAAGCTTTGCGCAAGACATTCCTCAGATCGTCGTTGCCGGAGGCGGAGCTCAAACCAAACAGGAAGACATAGAAGACGAGGCAAAAAAAAGCGATGCGCCAGAGAAGCTAGAGATAGATGTTCAAGAGAACTCCACAGGAGTCATTGCAGCGGGCTCTCTTCCGTGGTGGCAGCAGACAAGTCTCTGGTGGTCTGTACTAGGTCTTGTTTCTGTGGGGGTAATGATCTCAATTCGGCAAAAGTTTGACTTCACCAGAAATGACTCGGCGGAATGGAAGAAAGATGTTGCTCTTCTAAGGGGCTCGGAAGTTACCGTTTCTTCACTGATACGTGCAATAAGTCATCTCGCAACAAATGAAAGAGAAAGACCCGTTGATATAATTTCGGGATCAAAGCTATCTGATGAAGCGAAGCGATATTTTATTCAGTTGCTCGATGAAATGAGTCGTCGTGAGTACGCTCAAGGCACATATGCGGAAAAGCCCAAAGTTCAAAAAAAATATTTAAAAGAACTCACTAAGAATTTGAGAGAGAAGTATGCTCGTCCTTGAAAGTTTAACAGAGCTCGAACGACACGGATCTCCACGCATCGCGATCACTTTCGGAAACTTCGACGGCGTTCACCATGGCCACCAAGTTCTCATTAAGGAGCTGGTGCAAAAGGCGAACTCGCAGGGGCGCGCACTTGCCATCGTGACATTCGTTCCCCATCCGCGAAAGATCTTGAAGAACGCTCAGGAAGGTTTTCTCCTCGGATCTTACCAGCAGCGCCAGGAGTGGCTCCGCGAGCTCGGTGTGGCATACTTGATTGAACTCTCGTTCACGCGAGACTTCAGTACGCTCAGCGCCAGCGAGTTCCTTACGCGCTATGTTTTCACTTATCCGAACCTCGAACAGATCAACCTAGGCTGGGACTTTGCCTTTGGTGCCAATAAACAGGGAGACGCTGACGTCGTGCGTGAGCTCTGTAAGGCCCGCTCCATCGATGTCGTTGTCTGCCCACCGTACAGCATCGATGGACTCTCTGTTTCATCCACAGAGATCCGCCGTGCAATTCAGGCCGGTGACATCCCCCTTGTGAAGAAGCTCCTAGGCCGAGATTTCACCGTGAGCGGCCTGGTCGTCCGTGGCGAGGGCCGGGGGAAACGCATCGGGATACCTACGGCGAATTTGCAGATCGATGCGGATCTAATTTATCCCTCGGGTGGAGTTTACGTCACAGAGACAACGATTAAGGACATGACCTATCGGTCAGTCACGAACGTCGGTGTCAATCCAACTTTTAAGGACGACAAGCGCACGAGCATCGAAACCCACCTCATCGACTTCGACGGAGATCTCTACGGAGAGCAACTGCGGGTAAAATTCCTACAAAGGCTTCGGTCCGAGCGGAAGTTCTCTACCGTGAACGAGCTGATCGAGCAGGTCAAGAAGGACATTGAGCTCGGGCGAAATTATGTCGCTCCTTAAGTTTGCCCTCATCGGCCGAGACATCTCCCATTCGCTTTCGCCTGAGATCTACCAGCGTCTCATCTCACAACCACACACCTATGATCTTATCGACTGTGCGTCTGCCGATGCGGTGCCGAGTGTCACTGAGCTCGCCCAAACCTACACCGGGATAAACATCACAGCACCCTGGAAGGAAATCTTTTTCCCCTACGCGGATCCTGCCTCCCGCGAGTGGGGTGCCGTGAACTGTCTACGATTTCAAGATGGTACCGCTATGGCGACGAATACCGACGCACTGGCGCTGCAAGAGCTTATTCCTAAGGTAACGGAGGTGTTTAAAGGCCACGAGTTCGTGATCCTTGGCGATGGAGTGATGTCGAAGGTATTTATGAAGATCCTGGAAAGCCTCGGGCTGCCAGGAGTGGTTCGGTCTCGGAAGAAAGGTGACGATATTTCTCGGGCAAATTTCTCGAACGATGACAAAGGCTCACGCACGATCATCGTCAATGCCTGCTCTCGCAGCTTCGAGTTTCAAGGACAACTAGGTGCCGGGTGTGTGTTTTGGGATTTGAACTACCGACATCTGGCCCATGCGAAAAATGCGAGCACTCAAGGCTGGACCTACATCGACGGTTATGAGCTTCTTGAAACCCAAGCGAAATACGCGGTTAAATTCTGGATGCTAGAAAAATCAAATTAACTTCAAGCACTTACTCGCCGACAGGTTAGAATATAAGAGTAGGAAGGCTTAGAGGTTAAACTATGATCCGCAAGGAATTCATCGAAGTCGTCACCAATACAGGTATGGCGACTCTCAAAGAATTACGGAGACTTTCATCCGGGAAAGAAGACGAAGTCTCTGAGTTCGAGCTTCTTCGCATGCCGTATTTTGACGAAAACAAATTCGCAAAAATTATTTCCGAAAAGTACTCCATGACATTCATCGATCTGCGGAATGCCAAGGTTCCGATGGATACGATTTCAACACTCAAGAAGCGCTACGTTGTTAAGTACCGTTCGATCCCGATCCAGAAGACTGTTTCCAAGGTAACGCTCGCGACCTTCGACCCAACGATCCCTCCGGAGGCAGCGAAAGAACTACAAGACATTTTCAAGAAGCAGGTCGAATTCATCCTTACGAATCTATCTTCGTGGAGGAAGCTCTTTGCGAACATCCAGGACTCCGTTGATGACTTGATCGGCAACATCGTTGAAGTCACAGGGGCGAATCCTTCTGAAGAAAACATCAAGGCCGAAGACATCGGTGATGACGTCGTGACCTTCGTGAACCGAATGCTGGCGGAGGCGTTTCTGAAGAAGGCCTCGGACATTCACGTTGAGCCGTACGAGAAGAACTTTCGGATTCGTTTTCGCATTGACGGCTCCCTGATCGAAGCCGCGTCACCGCCCAAAAGCATGATGGCCGCTGTCGTGTCTCGTTTAAAGATCATGTCGCAAATGGATATTTCGGAGAAGCGGAAGCCGCAGGACGGTCGAATCAAACTACTCATCGGTGGGAAGCCCATCGATTACCGCGTGTCATCTCTCCCTACTCTTTTTGGTGAGAAGGTCGTTTTACGACTCCTCGACTCCACCAATCTCCAGCTCGACATGACGAAGCTGGGCCTAGAGCAGAAACAAATCGATGTGCTCAAGGAAGGGATCTTTCGTCCCTACGGAATGTGCCTCGTCACTGGCCCAACGGGATCAGGGAAGACGACCACACTTTATTCGGCACTCTCGGAGTTGAACACTCCGGATAACAATATCTCCACTGCTGAGGACCCCGTCGAGTTCAACCTCGAAGGTGTGAATCAAGTTAACGTTAAGAAAGACATCGGACTCACGTTCGCATCCTCCCTCAAGGCTTTCCTGCGACAGGATCCGGATATTATCATGGTGGGCGAGATTCGAGATCTTGAAGTTGGGGAAATTGCGGTTGAGGCTGCACTCACGGGGCACTTGGTGCTTTCAACCCTGCACACGAACGATGCGCCAGCGACAGTGACTCGTCTCCTGAACATGGGGATCGAGCCCTTCCTCGTTGTGGCCGCTCTGAACGTGATCGTTGCCCAGCGCCTTTGTCGGAAGATCTGCATTAACTGTCGCGAGGAGAAGAAGGTCTCGGTCGACGAGTTGATCGCCTGCGGCTTCGCACCTGCATCGGCGGAGAAGATTAAGGTGTACCATGGCCGAGGCTGCGAGGCGTGTAACAACACGGGATACAAGGGGCGGGTTGCGATATACGAGGTGCTTTCGATATCGCCAAAAATTCGCGAACTCATCATCAAGCACGCATCCACTGATGAGATAAAAAAGCAGGCCATCCGTGACGGCATGAAGACCCTGCGCATGTGTGCGCTGACCAAGGTTGCTCAGGGGCTGACGACTCTCGAAGAAGCACTATCCAATTCAGCTTCTGATAATTTGTAATTCGGAGGAAAGATGAGCTCGAAACAGAACGTAACATCAACGATGACAAGAGCCGAGGATCCCGCTGTCGCGGCACTTCAGATCCAGCAGTTGTTCAAGGTTATGGTCGAGTCCGGCGCCTCCGATCTGCACATTACCACGGGAACGGCACCTGGCATGCGTATCAGCGGCGACATGGTCCGTGTGAAAGTTGGACCGCTCGGACCGGACGACACGAAACGACTTGTGTATCAGATTTTGACGGAGAAGCAGAAAGCTGAACTCGAGAAGAATCTTGAACTCGATTTCTCATTCGGAGTTAAGGGCCTTGCTCGATTCCGCGCAAACGTATTTTATTCCAAGAGTGCCGTCGCGGCTGTTTTTCGACAGATTCCGAGCTTGATCCCAGACTTCGATGCACTCGGACTACCCAAGGTTTTGCTCGATATCGTCAACGTTTCCAGTGGCCTCGTTCTCGTCACAGGCCCCACGGGGTCTGGTAAGTCGACCACTCTTGCAGCTCTCATCGATCGCCTTAACACAACCGTCCCTGGCCACATTATCACTCTCGAAGACCCGGTCGAGTTCGTGCATCAGCACAAGATGTCGCTCGTCAACCAGCGCGAGGTTGGAGCGGATACGCTGACCTTCGGAAAAGGCCTTAAGTCGCTTTTGCGGCAGGATCCGGACATTGTACTCGTTGGTGAGTTGCGTGACGTAGAGACCATCGAAGCGGCGCTTACTATCGCGGAAACAGGTCACCTTGTGTTCGGGACGCTGCATACGAATTCGACCGTACAAACCATTAACCGTATCGTGAACGTGTTTTCGAGCGACCAGCAGTCGCAGATTCGGACTCTCTTGTCTTTCGTTCTACAGGGAGTTATCGCCCAGCAGCTCCTACCGAAGATTCCTAAGGGCCGCGTCGCGGTTCAGGAAATTCTACGCATTACGCCTGCCATTCGAAATCTCATTCGTGAGGATAAGATTCACCAGATCTACTCGCAGATGCAGATTGGCCAAGAAGAAACGGGGATGACGACAATGAATCAAGGCCTTAAGCGGCTCCTCGACTCAGGTGTCATTACCAATGAGTCCGCAATCTCTTACTCAAATAATCCCGAAGAGCTTACTCGAATGCTCGGTGTTGCCACGGGGTCTGCGCGAAAGAAAACCTAGGTATCTAGATGGCCAAGTTTAAGTACACAGGAATGAAGGAAGACGGGAAGCGCATCGAAGGTGTTGTCGATGCGGAAACCCTCAAGGAAGCGAAGAAGATCCTTCGGCGCCAGGGTGTGCGACCAACTAAAGTTATTCCTCCATCAGCGCTTGAGATCGACCTTGGGCAATGGATGGTGGACAAGGGTCTCTCGACGCCCTTCGGTCTAGTCGAGCTCATGCGTTTCACTCGACAGTTTTCAATCCTTGTGAATGCGGGGGTTCCGATCATGGAATGCCTCGAGATTCTGTACAAGCAAGAGAAGAACCTTTTCTTCAAGAAGACGATCAAGAACGTCGCTTCTTCGGTCGAATCCGGGAAGTCACTCTTCGATGCGCTGATGGGAACAAAGTCCTTTGACAAGCTCTACTGCAACCTTGTCCGCGCCGGCGAAGCTGCCGGTATCCTTGATACGATCCTCAACAAGCTAGCGGAGTTCCTCGAAAAGCAGGACAAGCTCAAGAAGAAAGTGAAGGGCGCGCTCACGTACCCGACGATCGTCGTCGTCGTCGGCGTGATCGTCCTCTGGGGCCTCATGACGTTCGTCGTTCCGCAGTTCGTCGGTATCCTCCTCGAGACGGGGCAGCAGATCCCGGCGATCACGCAGTTCGTGATCAACCTCTCGAACTTCTTCGCCAACTACACGCTCCTGATGATTCCGGTCATCATCGCCGCGTTCATGATCTTCATTAACTTCATCCGGACGAAGCACGGGAAGCTCTCGTGGGATCGCTTCCTCATGCGCATGCCGCTCTTCGGTGACCTCGTGATCAAGGCGAACCTCGGCTCCTTCACGCGAACGCTCGCGACGATGCTCAGCGCGGGGGTGCCGATCATCGACGCTCTCGATATTTGTATCGAAACTCTCGACAACCAGCAGATCGCCCGCGACCTGGCGATCGTCCGTCGGGCCGTGACGGAGGGTAAGTCGATCACCGAACCGCTCTCGCGCATCCGGTACTTCCCGGAGCTCGTTATGCAGATGATGAAGGTCGGCGAGGCCACCGGTAACCTGGATGCGATGCTCCTGAAGGTCGCGGACGTGTTCGAGGAAGAGGTCGAGGAGACGGTCGATAACATTACGAAGTTGATCGAGCCGATGATCCTCGTTGTCCTCGGGGGCATGGTCGCGATGGTGCTGATTGCGATGTACCTTCCGATCTTCATGTCCGCGGGTGGTGCCGACGACGAGGACGGCGGTGGACCGAAGAACGCTGCGGATGCCATCGAGTAGTGCCATGGAAAGTACTCGCGAGGGGCATTAAAGCAATCGAGGGTTTAAGTGGTAGAGCGTAAGTTATTGGAATTACTTTGTTTCTTAAAAAACATAGTGAGCGATTTGGATTAACGTACAATATTTTTAACACAGTGGTGTGGTCATTAGCAGTTTCGGCTCTCAATGCCGGGCCCGCGAAGGGTGCGCCACTCGTAACTTAGCAGTCTCTCAATGGCTGCTTTCTTTGGAGGTCTTATGAGTCGTTTCTGGCAAAAAACTCAGGAGGGTTTCACCCTCGTTGAGTTGATGGTCGTCGTGGCCATCATCGGTGTTCTTTCCGCGGTCGCTGTTCCGAATTTCAAGAAGTACCAGGCGAAGTCGAAGACTTCAGAAGCCAAGCTCCAGCTCTCGGCCGCGTACACGGCGCTCCAGTCGTTTAACTCCGACTACGACACGTACCACGTGTGTCTGCGCTACATGGGCTACAACCCGACGAACGAAGCGGCACAGCGGATCTACTCCGTTGGGTTCGGCGACGACCTCGCGCTCGCGAGCTTCACCGGTGCGTCGTGTGACGTTTCGTCCGGCGTCTCACCATCGGATCTCGCGTGTGCCAACGGTGCGCAGGTTGGTGCCGGTGTTGACCAGTGTAACTTCGCTGCGACCGCGAACAGTACGTACTTCATGGCTGCGAAGCGGACCGGTGCGGCTCCGCTCCTCACGACGTTTACCGGTGCGAACGTCGGCGCCGTGCTTCCGACGACGACGACCTTCACCGTGGGCGCCATCGGAATCGTCGACGTTGCAAACGCTGCGGCGACGAACGCCTCCGCGTTCAACATCAACCAGGCGAAGAAGCTTAACCAGTTCCGCGCGGGCTACTAGAAAGAGATCTTTTTGCGGGAGGGGGTCCTCCCTCCCGCTTCATTCCTTCCGTGGGTTCTTCAGCTTAATCTCCAAAATCTTATCGACCGCCGACCACGTGCCATCCGCGCGTCGCAGGTACGGGCGCCCGCGGAAGTCGGAGCGCTCACACGCGGGCCCTCCGGCGTTGAGGCACGCGAGGTCTCTCTGCCCCTTGAGGGAGTAGATGTGCTCCTCGAGCCGGTCCTTCGTCGGGTCACCGTCCGGATACTGGCGCCAGAGTTCGGTGGCGAGCGCGAGAGCTTCTTCGGTGCCGAGGCTCTGCGCCACGACCTTGGTGTAGAAGCTATCGAAGAAGAGGGGGCGCTCCGGGCGACTCTTGATCCGTTCGAAGTACGGGAAGCTCGTCGGGACGTCGCCGAGTTCGATGGCGTGAAGGTACCCCATCTGCCAGTTCAGGTGGTAGTCGTCCGGGAACAGTACGAGGCCTCGCTTCATGAGGTCGTCGGCGCCGAGGAGGTCGTCCTTCACGATCATCAGGTACTGGCCTCCGTAGCGGTAGGCTTCGTAGAAGCGCGGATCGATGGAGACGATGGAGAGGAAGCGCAGGTACATCCAGGAGTTGAGGTCACCCTTCGTGTAGTGCTCGAGGTCGCCCTCGAGGAGCGTCTGGATCCACGTGAGGTCCGCGATCGCGCGCTTGAGGCCGACGGAGAAGATGCGGAGGACGTCGGCTTGGAACGTCACGGTTTCTACCTGCCGATCCACTTGGATCGTCGGCTTGCGTAAGCGCTGGCCCCACACGCACGCGGCGATGAAACAGAGGACCGCCAGGAGGCCAATTAAATTGCGTCGCTTCATTGCAAAACTCTCGCGTTCTCTAGCATAATCTATTTTATGCTGGAAATCAGAGGTGTGACTAAGGTTTTTCGAAGCGACATCTTGTCGGCACCGTTTGTTGCCCTCGACGACGTTTCCTTTGAGATCCCCAGCAACACGACCGTGGGTTTCCTCGGTGCGAACGGTGCGGGGAAGACCACGTCCATAAAGATCATCCTCGACTTCATTCGTGCGGATAAGGGCACGGTGACCTTCGCCGAGGGCCTCTACGCGGCCTCGGGAAAAGTTCGCTACGAGAAGATCGGTTACCTTCCGGAGCGCCCGTACTTCTATCCGCACCTCACGGGGCTCGAGTTCGCGTGCTTCATGGGAGAGCTGGCCGGTATGACGTCGTCGCAGGTGCGAAGCGAGGTCCAGAAGCTTGCGCCGCGGTTCGGGATCGACCACGCACTCTCGCGGGCGCTCAAGACCTACTCGAAGGGCATGCTCCAGCGGATCGGTTTCCTCGTGACGATCCTCCATTCCCCGGAGCTCATCATCCTCGACGAACCGCTCTCCGGCCTCGATCCCGTCGGGCGCCTCGAAATGAAAGACATCATTCTGGATCTCCGGAGAGCGGGGAAGACCGTGTTCTTCAGTAGCCACATCGTGCCGGACGTCGAGGAGATCTGCGACCGCGTTGTGTTCCTGCGGCACGGGAAGCTCGTCTACGACGGGTCCGTGGATCGCCTCCTAGCGCAGAACTCGAAGCAGACGTATACCGTGACGATTCCCGCGGCAGCGGCGCCGGTGCAGACGCCGCTCCTCCGGCGCGAACGCCTGAACCCCGACGTCGACAAGTGCGAGGTCCGAGCAGAGCACAAGGACCAGTTGGTGCGGGAGCTGGCGGCTGCGCAGGTGAGCATCCAGTCGCTGCAGCAGGACCGGCCGAACCTCGAAGAAATCTTTTACCAGATCCGGAGCTAACCGTGGCACAGCAACTGGCCCGCGCCTTCATCGTCGCAAAGTACACGTTCCGAGACCTCCTGCGCAGCAAGGTGCTCTGGAACGTCGCCATCGTTGCGCTTGTGCTCGCGGGGATTACTCTCGCGGCTGCGGAGTTTACCTTCGGTGTCCCGTCGCGCGTGGGCATCGACATTGGCCTCGGGTTCCTCGCCGTCTCGGGCTACGGCCTGAGCTTCTTCGCCGGTGTTCCTCTGGTGAAGCTCGAGGAGGAGTCGCGCACTATCTACCTGATCGTCTCGAGGCCCGTGTCCCGGAGCGCGTTTCTAGTCGGGAAGGTCGCCGGCGTCGTCGCGTTCCTCGCGCTGAACTTTGCGCTGATCACCCTGAGCATCGTGTCGGTGGTCTGGGTCACCGGCGGCGAACTGTCGACCCT
>JBKHVY010000027.1:0-16395 GCA_046569805.1 Bacteriovoracia bacterium
GAGCGTCGCCTCGGGGCCTTGCGTTTTAAGTGTCGTGATCTGATCCAGCCGCGTGTTGGTCTGGCGCAGGGTCGCGCCCCACCAGAGCTTAGTCCAGTTGTCCGTCCGCCGTAGCCACGTGAGGTCCAGTGCGTTCAGGCGCTGGAGGTACTCGTACTGGCCGTTGACGTGGATCGAGAGGGAGAGCTTGTTACGATCGAGGCCCGTGAACCGGCGCTGGTCCTGGACCCCGAGCTCGGTGTTGGTGATGAAGATGTAGCTCTCGTCGAAGCTGTGCTTTTCCTTGCGCGAGAAGCGGATCTCCTCGGCCGTCGGATCCAGCTCCTCGGGCGTGAGCTCGAAGGCTTCCTGAGGATTCTCGTATGCCGCGAAGGCGGGAGCGCAGAGGAGGAGAGCGAGCCAGAAGTGTTTCATTAGCGCACCGCCAGGGTTTCGAAGTTTTCACCCGGGAGATCGTCGAGGCCCATGACGTCGGCGAGCTCGAGCTTCTTCAGGAGATGATCGTACTTTACGTTCTCGGTGTTGATGTCCGACAGAACGCGGTTGTCGAGGGCGAGCTTGATCTGCGGAAACGTGGTGCGGCCCGCGGTGTAGTTGTCGAGAGTAGAGTCGTAGTTCGACCGTGCGTTCTTGTCCTGGAACTCGGCGATGGTGACCTTCTGCTCGAGGAAGCGCACCGTGCGAAGGAGAGTGCGGATGCGGACTTCGAGCTCACGCTTGATGTTGTAGAAGCGGATCTCCGAGATGCGTTTCTCGAGGTAGGAGCGCTTGTTCTCACGGGAATTAAAGAGTCCCCCCTCGCCAAGAAGTGTCCAGCTCATGTTAACCGCAGCCACGAGTTCAACGTTGCGGCCGGTGTTCGTCTGGTGCAGCCAGTTGTTGCCGTTGGGCGCGAACTGCTGTTGGTAGGAGCCAAGTCCCATGGTGAACTTCGGAAGCGGAAGGTTGTCCTTCAGCGTCTTCTCGTAGCTGCGGGAGGCGTTCTCGTAGGCGAGCTTCGCGTCCCGGAAAGCAGGGGAGGTGTCCATCGCCTGCTTAATGGCTTCGTCGTTGGTTGTCCCGAGAGTGGTGAACTTCAGCTGCTCAACGATTTTGTAGGCCGGCCGATACTCGTCACCTAACAGGTTCGAGAGCTTCTCTTCTTCGTGAGCGACGTCAAAGAGCGACTGCTGGTACTCCGTCTGCGCGCGCAAGAATTCCCCGCGAGTCTGGTAGTACTCCATGGCCGGAATCTTCCGCAGCTGGAGCTTTTCGCGAGCGAGGCGATGGATGAACGATGCCTGGCGCAGCTGCTCGCGGTAGATCTGGACGAACTCCTTCGCGCGCACGAGGGCAAAGTACTGAGCGATGACCGAGAAGCGCAGCCGGCGGCGTGCCTCCGTCAGTTTCTGCTCTTCCCGCTTAAGCGTGTTCTTGTCGTTCAAGTAGGCGAGGTAGTCGCGGCCCCAGTTGAAGACGTTATAGTCTTGGATGGTGATGCCGAAGGTGCCGTTGGGAGAAACTTGGCTCCCGAGACCTTGAGGCTGACTCTGGGATTTATAGATCCGATCGTAGCGTTGGTTCGACGTATTAAGGTCGAGAGTTAGGTTGGGCATCCAGAAGGTTTCAAACAAGTCGGACTTCAGGAGATCGATCTGGGCGTTGGTGTTGATGCGGACTTGCTCGAAGGGGTTGCGGCGCATGGCCTCTTCGATCGCCGTGCGCAGTTCGATCACGCGCGCGAGATCGCGCTCCGGTTCGAGCGATCGGGTGGGACGTTGAGGGGTCGAAGGCACGGGTTCCGCAACTGCGAAATCAGTGTCTCCTGCAACTGGCTCGGGTCCTAGCTCATCTTGAGCCTCAACCGTCGACACCAGTAAGATCGAAGCCGCAAGGGCCAAGCATCGCCAGGATGTCAAAATGTCTCTCCCACGTGTGGGTTGTGTGTGGGTATGAGTCTAACAAGGTCGATTTTAGAAAGTAAAACGTAAGTTTAGAGATTCAGGCCCGGGCAGCCGGAGCGAATGATAGATTCTTCGATGGTTTGAATTTGCAGAACCGCCAGATAAAGCTCGTTGCGCACGGTGATTCTGTTGGCCTCGAGTCGTTTTTGCATGAGCGGGCGCTGGCCGGAATTACTCTTCAATAATTTTTCATTGCGCTCGAGCAATCCTGAGAGACGCTGACGCACTTTGATTTTGTCCGTTCTCTCCTGCATCAGCTCTTTGCAACGCGATGAGAGGTTCGGATCGGCGATGATGTCTTTGGAAATATTCGTTTCTTGGCCGAAAGCGGCGCTCAGAGCAAAAAGAGTCAATATTCCGACACTCATCCATGACTTCATTGGACTATTATAACGTGTAGTGTCCTCAAAAGGGCAACCGGGAAATGGTTGTCGGGTGCGCGTGGCTGAGCGTATTATGAGCTGTCAAACTCCTGAGGTGCTATGAGCTCTGCCGTCGTCCTGATTCCTGCCCGTTTTCAGTCTACGCGCTTTCCCGGAAAGCCGCTGGCGCTGATCAGCGGCAAACCCATGATCGAGTGGGTCTACACCAACGTGAGCGAGAGTGGGCTTCCGACGTTCGTGGTGACCGACGACGCGCGGATCGAGGCAACGGTGCGCGGCTTCGGAGGACAGGTCCTGCGGGTCGACGATGACGTCCCCTCTGGCTCGGAGCGCATCGCCCTGGCCTACCAGCGCTTCCTCAAGGCGAAGCAGGTCGACTTCGTCGTCAACGTCCAGGGCGACGAACCGCTTCTCAAGGGGGCGGTCTTGCGCGAGCTCGTGGAGTTCCATGCGAAGTCCGCGTTCGACGTCACGACGCTCGTGCGCCAGCGCAGCCGCTCGGACGCAGACTGGAGCAATCCGAACGTCGTGAAAGCGGTGCTGGGGCTCGAAGGCCGCGTCAGCTACTTCTCTCGCGCCAGCGTCCCCTACGAGCGCGATGCGCAGACGGCACCGTGGTTCCAGCACGTCGGCGTCTACTGCTACCGCGCGCGCGCTCTCGAGGCTTTCGTGCAGTGGCCCGCGTCCCCGCTCGAGAACCTCGAAAAGCTCGAGCAGCTGCGCGGCCTCGAGCACGGCCAGAGCTTCGGCGCCCTCATCACCCCGCAAACACTGATGGGCGTAGATGCCCCCGACGACGTCAAACGGATCGAGGAGATTTTGAAGTGAGTAAAAGCACAAAGAAGTACATTTTCATTACCGGCGGGGTCACGAGTTCTCTCGGCAAGGGGCTCGCGGCCGCGAGTATCGCGGCCCTGATCGAGCGCCGCGGGTTTCGCGTGAACATGCTCAAGATGGATCCCTACATCAACGTCGATCCTGGAACCATGAGCCCGACCCAGCACGGAGAAGTCTTCGTGACGGATGACGGAGCCGAGACCGACCTCGACCTAGGCCACTACGAGCGCTTCACCACACTCACGCTCTCGCGGACCAATAATTTTACCACCGGACAGGTCTACCTCAAGGTTATCGAGAACGAGCGCGACGGGAAGTATCTCGGAAAAACAGTGCAAGTCGTTCCGCACATCACCGACGAGATCAAGCGCCGGATCCTGCTCGCCGCCGAGAAGAGCGATATGCTCATCGGTGAGATCGGGGGCACAGTCGGCGACATCGAGTCGCTGCCGTTCATGGAGGCCATCCGCCAGTTCGCTCTCGACGTCGGCACCGAGAACGTCCTCTTCATCCACCTCGTGCTCGTACCCTACATCGCCGCCGCAGGCGAGCTGAAGTCGAAGCCCGCGCAGCACTCCGTGAAGGAGCTGCGCTCGATCGGTCTCTTCCCGCAGATGATCATCTGCCGTGCGGATCGAGAGATCGATGCCGCCATTCTGGAGAAGATCTCTCAGTTCTGTAACGTGCCTAAGCAAAACGTCTTCCAGTCGATAGACATGGACCTGATCTACAAGGTGCCGCTGGAGTTCCACCGGCAGAAGCTCGACGAGCGGATTACCGAGATCCTTAATATCTGGTCGCCGCAGCCAAATATTAAAGAGCTCCAGCAAGTCGTACACAATGCGACTCATCCGTTGCACGAAGTGAAGATCGGCATCGTCGGCAAGTACACCGAGCTCATTGAGTCGTACAAATCTCTCGACGAGGCCCTGCGGCACGCGGCGATGGCGACGCAGACGAAGCTCACTCCGGTCTACATCGACGCCGAAGACCTCGAGAAATCAAACGACACCTCGTCGCTGAAGGGCCTGCATGCTATCCTCGTCCCTGGGGGCTTCGGGGCCCGCGGGACGGAAGGAAAGATCCGAGCCATTCAGTTTGCGCGCGAAGAAAAGGTTCCGTTCTTCGGAATTTGCTTGGGCCTACAGCTCGCGATGATCGAGTTCGCGCGTCACAAGGCCGGAATCCCCAAAGCGACATCGATGGAGTTCGCCGACAGCGGAGACGTCGTCATCCACTACATGTCCGGTCAGAAAGATGCGCAGAAAGGCGGTACCATGCGCTTGGGTGCCTACGACTGTAATATCGAAGAGGGGACGCTCGCGCACCAGGTGTACGGCAAGACCCTCATCTCCGAGCGCCACCGTCACCGGCTGGAAGTAAACAACGCTTTTGTTCCTGCGCTCAAGGCCGCGGGGATGGTGATCTCCGGGGTTAACAAACAACTCAATTTGGTTGAGATCATCGAGCTGGCCGAGCATCCGCATTTCATCGCCTGCCAGTACCACCCGGAGTTTAAGTCTCGCCCTGTGGATCCGCATCCGCTGTTTGCGAGTTTCATGAAAGCCGCGATCGCTCAGAAAGAAGGAAAAAAATAATGAAGATGGATTTTTTTATTGGCCCCTGTGTCCTCGAAAGTCGCGACCTTGCCATGGGCATCGCGGAGCGCTTGGTGAAAGATCTTGCCCCCTTCGAGAGCGAGATCCGGCTTCATTTCAAGGGAAGCTTCGACAAAGCGAATCGCTCATCGTTCACGTCCTACCGAGGCCCTGGTCTTGAGGAAGGATTGAAGATCCTCCAGGAAGTGGGCCAGACGTTTAAGCTTCCGACCATCACCGACTTTCACCTGCCGGATCAGGCCGAAGCCGTCGCCAGCGTGGTGAGTGTTCTGCAGGTGCCGGCGTTTCTCTGTCGCCAGACCGATATGATTCATTCCGGGGCCCTGGCGTGTGTGAAGCACAAGCGTGACCTTAAAGTGAAAAAAGGTCAGTTCCTCTCGCCAGAGGAGACGAAGAACATCGTCGACAAGGCGGTCTCTGCGGGACTGCCGAAAGAGCAGATCCTTCTCACCGAGCGCGGGAGTTCTTTCGGGTACAACAATCTTGTCGTCGACATGGCGTCGTTTCAGATCATGAAGTCCTTCGGCGTGCGCACCGTCCACGATGCCACTCACTGCGTGCAACGGCCGGGGGGCCTCGGCACGGCGACTGGCGGAAAGCGCGAGCAGATCCTGACGCTTGCGCGAGCGGCGGTGGCTGCGGGCGCCGACGGGATCTTCATGGAAACGCACCCGGACCCGGCGAAGGCGCTCTCGGATTCTGCGACGGCACTTCCGCTGGACCAGGTAAAGAGCATCGTCGAAAAACTTTTGGCAATTAAACGAGTGGTGGGATAGATGGACCTCCGAACAAACGCTGTGAAGTTCCAAGAGAAGCTAAAGAAAATTAAAGTCGCGTGCTTCGATCTCGACGGTATCCTCACCGATGCCAAGGTCTTCTACGCGAGTGAGGAAGTGGGGTTCAATCGCCAGTTTTGTGTCTACGATGGCTACGGCATGAAACTTCTTATGAGTGCTGGCATCAAAGTCGGCGTGATCACCGGCGGGAACTCTGTCAGTGTCCAGAAACGAGTGGAGCAGCTGGGTTTAGATTTCTGCTACGCCGGCAACGAAGATAAGCGCGGTGCTTTCGTTGATCTCGCGAAGAAGTATCAGGTTTCGGGTGAAGAGATTCTGTACATGGGCGACGAGCTCTTTGATATTCCACTCCTGAAGGCTTCGGGGTTCTCGGCGACAGTTCCGAGCGCTGGCATAGAGGTGCTCGAGATCGTGGACTACGTCACCACACGACGAAGCGGCGAAGGCTGCGCGCGAGAAGTGATCGACATGCTCCGCTACGCTAAGAATATCCACCCGACATTCGAGGAGCTCAAGCTGTGAGAGGGAAGCGGATCTATCGCACCTCCATGATCGCGCCGTTTCGTTTGGTGCTCCTGGGACTCGTGCTTTTTTTCTACCACGGACTTTACCAAGAAACCTTCCACATCGAGCGCTTCGTGCGCGAGGGGCGATTCGGGTTTACGGACGTCTTGGCGTTCCATCTGAAGTATCCATCTGAATTCATCTGGCTCACGGGGATTCTTATGCCCGCGGTGATCTACTACGGCTTTATTCGTGGCGTGCGGTTCTTTGAGCGTGGCTACCTGTTTAATCGTGGAGTGCCGTTTCTTAACAGCTGGTTCTCGTTCGAAGATGTCTCACACTACAAACTTCTCGCTCCGAAGAACATCATTGCCCTATTCACTAAGGCCGGTGAGATCCACCTGGTTTCTGATGGGAACATCGAGCGTGTGATCGCCATCCTTGACCAGCACGGGGTTAAAGGGGACCTGGCCCAGGAGGCACAGGTGAAGCTCGTGGAGAACGTGAAGAAGTACATCTACGTCGTGATGACCTTCACGTTTGTTCTCTACGTGGCGCTGAAGCTCGGACTCTTCCGCTTCGTGCCTACGCTTTAAGCGCTTCAATTCGCCCGTCTCATTCTGGCGCACAATCAGCTAGAGTCTCGAGGCTTTTGCCAGAATGAATTGAGGCAAGATCGATAGAAAACTTGTGGCGCCCTCGGTCGGATCGATGATTGAAAAAGTTATTTCCGCCTCGGGCTTTACGGGCGAATTGAGTGTTTATTCGCCTACGCTTTAAAGCTCGCGGCTTTTCCCAGTCTGTTCAAGAGCGCGCGCCAGGCCTCGGAGTGGCGCATTTCTGCGCTTACACTTACCAGGATCGCATCGTGGCCCGGGCTTAAGGTGCGCAGGTTCTCGTAGAAGAGGCGAGCGGCCAGGGCCGGATCGTCTTCAAGCTGAAGATGAGCGATCTGCTGGAACTTGCGACCCATTTTTTTTTCTGCCGCTTCGATGAGTTCAGGTCTTGTAAGCTTCTCTGCGAGGAGCACTGGAATCGGTGGCATGTAGTGGTGCTCGAGTTGGCCCGGA
Source organism: Bacteriovoracia bacterium (assembly GCA_046569805.1). Taxonomy (GTDB): domain Bacteria; phylum Bdellovibrionota; class Bacteriovoracia; order Bacteriovoracales; family Bacteriovoracaceae; genus UBA6144. The sequence goes on from JBKHVY010000027.1 coordinate 7,154, forward strand.
GCCACGGGACTTTCAGTGTAGCTTGTTTCGGTCGGGAGTCCCTTTTCCTCGAGAATGTCGTGCAAGTGGGCTGCCGTGTAAAAACCTGGGCGATAGACGAGGAGTTTCCAGCGATTGTCGGTTCTCACCACTGCGGCGACAGTGGACTCGATGCCGACCTCACATGGACCTCCGTCCAGCACGTAGACTTCATTACCGAATTCACTGTGTACGTGCTCGGCGCGCGTGGGAGACGTGCGCCCAAATTTGTTCGCACTCGGGGCAGCAAGGCCCGCGAAGTCCTGAAGCAGTTCTAGGGTCAGCGGGTGGCGCGGACAGCGCAGACCGACTTCCATGAGGCCAGAAGTGATAAGCGGGTCGAGCGTAGGAATCTTGGGGGCGATCAGAGTCAAAGGTCCGGGCCAGCAGTGCTGGGCCAGGGCCTCATGGATTTCGGTCCACTGGGTGGTAAGCGCTCGCGCCTTCTCGGTCGTGTCAACGTGGACGATGAGAGGATCAAAAAACGGACGCTCTTTGACCGCGAAGATTTTCTTAAGCCCTTGAGGGCGCTCGATGTCACCAGCGAGACCGTAAACGGTTTCCGTGGGAATCGCTACGACGTCTCCGGCCTTTAGTCGCTCTCTGGCTTCACGCACGCTCATTACTCGCTCCAAATGGATGCGGGCTGACGGGTGCCGTGGGCGCGCTTGTAGTTATCGATCACGCCGAGGCCTCGAAACTGGCCGGCGGAGAAGCTCGTGCTGAAGGGAAGTCCTTGGCGACTGGTGGCGTAGAAGGATCCACTGACGAAGGCCTGCTCCCCGAAGAGGACGCTGAAGCTTGTGAGGTCGTTCGTTTCTTTTAGGAGGTTAAGCATCATTTTCTTTAGCTGCGCGAGTTCTAGGCGACCGGTGTCGGTGAATACTTTTTTATAGCTCCGGTAGGGACCCTGCAAGTTTTTTAAGCAGCTCGTGCGCTTTTGGCACAGATGTTCGAACTCTTTTAGGATCTGTGCCTCCGGTAGCTGGTTAAAGAAATTGAGTCCGTCTCCCATGACGCGGACATTTGTTGTGATGGAGAGAGGACCTTTCAGGTCTTCGTTCGACACAAGTTCGCGCAGGTTCACCGGGAGCGTGGTAAAGCGTTGTAGGTAATCGACGACGTCGCGTTTGTAGGAGCGATCGGTCCAGCGATCAGTACGCGCGGCCTGGTAGCTGAGTCCGACGCTCATGGAGAATTGCTCCTGGTTTTCGATCAGCATTTTCGCGGGATCCGGGGACTGCGGAAGCGTCGCCTCGTACTCAAGCGTAAGCTTACGGCTAAAGGCTGCGTCGTTTTGGATGATCGAGCTGAATTTAAAAATACGGAAAATAAAACTCGAGAAGAGGCGGCTCCAGAAGTTCTGCACGAGACGGATCGACTCGTTGTAGTTCCGGAAGAATTCTTTGACGGTCTGGCCCTTGATGACCGTCACTTGCTCCATGGATGACTTTTTCAGGGACCCCCACAAAAGTAGCATGGTACGGGAATTGGTGCTCGAGTTGTGACTCTGATCGAGGCGAGTCACGAATGGCTCGAGGTAGCGAATCTTCGGTGAGTTCTTGCGTAGCACTTGTCCGAACTCCGTAGCGACGTCCCCCGGGGCAGTCAGGCCCGGACGGTTTTCATCGCGGAAGCTGAGTTGAAACTCGTTCGCTGAGTCGGCGTCGAACTCGAGGTCGTAGCTCAGGAGGGTGAACTTAATGAGCTTAAAGAAGTCGAGCTGCAAGGCCGCTGTGACGCCGGCGCTCTTTTTTACCGCAGAACGATGGGAGACGCGCAGAAACTCACCGGGCCTCGACGCCTCAGACGGACGGATGTGTTGTAAGGTCAGGCTCGATTCGTTAGTGACCTCGGCCAACGCTCCGGCAGAAAAGGAGAGCCCGTACCAGGGAGGGCTTTCAATCAGCCCGCCGACTCCGGCGCTCCAGGAGTCGTCTCGGCGCAAGACACGCCCTTCGGTTAAGCTGAGGGCCCCTTCTGGAGTGTGCAGAAGAAACGGTAAAAAGAGTGAGCGGTAGTCAGCGATGAGTCCCTGGCCAAAGCTTTCGGCGAAGTGAAAAGTCGTGTAGACCCGCTTGAAGTTTATGCCAGCGAAGGCGGCGATCTCAGAGGCGGTCATGTCGACGGCGCCGGCCTCGCTCATCTTTCCAAGAAACGTGGTGGCCTCGATCACGACGGTGAAGGTGTCCATCACGATCCAGCGGCTCGAGTCGAAGAGATCGGGAGAGAGCTGTCGTTCGGTGAAGACCCCGAAGCCGCCGAAGGGTTTCTGCCAGCTGAAGCCAGAGAAGTTTTGCACGCCACCGTTGAACTGCTGGTTGTAGGCGTTAATGCGATTGGCTTCACTCGTGCCGATACCTTGGTAGCGCGCTTCGAGCCAGCCACGGATCTGGCCATACAGGAGCGACTCCTGGCCGTCAGAGGGAGTGCTCTTCGCGAGCTTTCCCGCTCCGAGCTGCGCCACTTCGCGGTCGAAAAGAAAGGGGATCAGCGCCTGACGAGGGTCCGCCACAAGGGGACTGGCTTTTTTTTGTTTATTCCCCACGCCCTGAAGGGCCGCTTTAAACTTTGCGCTAAGTTTAATGTGTCTTAAATTAAGATCATTTTCACTCGCGTACAGGACACTAGAAAAAAGCAGTGTTAAAATAAACAGGATTGGCTTAGGTGTGCGCATCGGTGTCCTTCGGGACGCGGAAAGTTCTGAGCTGTATCGGTCGATTGAGTGCGTGATTTAAGGCCCTGGTGGCCGCTTTTCGAGAGAGACTTATGACTGACGCTAACCATGAGAAATTCCGCGAATTACTAGATCAGAATTATCAGTGGCCGGATTTCTACACCTGGAAGTTCATCGTAAAGGTCGACTCGCATGATCGGGTAGTGGCGCTGCTGGTGGGTCACGAAGTGAGTATAAAAACCTCCGGCAAGGGGAACTACGTGAGTATCACGTCCCGCAAGTTCGTTGCGACCACGGATGAGGTGATTGAGGTCTATCGTTTGATCGCGACCATCCCGGGTGTCATGAGTCTTTGAAAAAGGAATAGCTATGTATCACACGGCCGTGGTCCTTGGTGCGGGAGCGTTTGGAACATCGATCGCTTTCGTCCTGGCACAAAACTTCAAGCGCGTCGTCATCAAGGTTCGCTCGCAAGACATCTACGATGAGATTAAGCGCGGTGAAAACCACACGTACCTTCCGGGCCAGGCGATTCCTACGCAGATCGTTCCGGCGCTGACGTGGGAGGAGTTGCACTCTCTCTTGGATGGCCCCGTGGAGCTCGTGGTCTCAGGACTTCCCACCTCTGCCATTCGTCCGTTCTTCCGTGAGAACGTTCAGGAAGTAAAAAAACTTCTGGGCCCTCAGATACCGATCGTCTCCCTGGCGAAGGGCATCGACACCGAAACGCTCGAGCTCCCGGATGACATGTTCCGTGACTACCTCGGTGAGTACGAGGACCAGCTCATGTATCTCTCGGGGCCATCGTTTGCCAAGGAGATCCTCGATAAGCAGATTACTCTCGTGAGTCTCGCGGGCCGCTCGCGGAGCATGCTGCTGAAGGCAGCAGAGATGCTGCAAACGGATTTTTTTAAATGCTTCCCGACCTACGACGTGAAGGGAGTGCTCCTCGGAGGAGCGCTCAAGAACGTGCTTGCGATCGCGAGCGGGATCATCGAGGGCCTCGGTTATAACCATAACACTCGAGCCGCGATGATTACTCGCGGGATCGTGGAGATGCTCCGCTACGGCGTGGTGTTCAACGCTAGGCCCGAGACCTTCTACGGCTTCTCTGGGATGGGCGACCTGATCCTGACCTCCACCGGAGATACTTCCCGGAATAAGCAGTTCGGTATCGAAGTGGCGAAAGGTCGCAAGCCGGAGGATATCATCAAGGCCACGCGTTCCGTGGTTGAGGGCTATAAGACCACCAAGGCAGCCTTCGAGCTGGCCCAAAAATATGAGATCCGGGCGCGCCTGTTCCAGGGCATGTACATGGTGCTCTACCAGGGCCATGCGCCGGATGCGCTGATCCGCGAGATGATGAAACTTCCAGCGAAGTTCGAAGGAGAGTAGATGCGCTATTCGACTTTACTCCTTCTGCTCGCGGCGGCCTGCACCCGGCCGACGCCGAAGTCCGATGCGGATCTTCCGTTCTGTACCCGCGACAGTGACTGCACGCTCTTTCGTTCGGCCTGTGGCAAGACGGTGGCCTTCAACGCAAAGTTCGAGGCCCACGTGAAATCCGAGTTTAAGAAACGCGAAGAGAAACTCAACTGCGGGCAGTTTCCGGATCCGCGCCGCTACGGGACTCGCTGCGAGGAGAACGCCTGCGTCCTCCTCGAACGCTAGCGCTTAGGGCATATGCTGCTTGATCTTCCCGATGCTGATCGTCTCGCCCAGCGGTACGATGGTGCCGTCGGGCTTCTGCACGAAGTAGGCCGGTACACCCACGATGCCGTAGGCCTTCAGGAAGTTCGTGATCACGTCGTCGCGCTGGGTCCAGTCTCCACGCACGAGGACCAGCCCTGACTCCGTCGCAAATTTCTTGAACTCGTCGGTGTCGAGAACGAGTTTCTTGTTCACCTTACAGGTCAAGCACCAGGCCGCTGTGAAGTCGATGAAGAGCCACTGACCTTTTTGTGCTTGCAGGAGCTCCGGTGAGAAGGGCTTCCACTCGGTTTCGGAGAGCGGAGCCTGCATCCGATCGGCGGGCTTCAGCGGGAAGGTCTTCACCGCTCCAAGGACGAGCGCAAACGGCAAGAGAAAGAACAGCGCGTTCAGGCCTAGGTTCTTCGATACCCGCGCGCGGAAGAAGAAGGCGAAGAACAATGTGATGAAGAAGAGGGCGAGGGGCCACAGCCAGAGTACGGGGTCCACGAGGTTCAGGAACACGTCGGTGAGCCAGGCCACCGTGACGAGCATGGTGAGGCCCAGGAAGTACTTCAGCTTCTCCATCCAGGCGCCGGGCTTCGGCAAGAAGCTGATGAGCGCCGGGAATGCTCCTGTGAGAAGAAACGGGAAGGCGAGACCTAGGCCGACAAATCCGAAGATCAGGAAAATGGTGGCCGTACCTGCGGTGAAGGCGAAGGCGAGGGCGGTGCCGAGGAAGGGTGCCGAGCAGGGTGTTGAGAGAATGGTCGAGAGCACGCCGGAGAAGAAATCGCCACCGAAACCGGAGTTCGTCTGAGTCGCACCGAGAGTTTTTCCACCGGGTGTGGCGAACTCGAAGAGGCCAAAGAGGTTGAGGGACATGACGAAGAGCACGGCCACCATCGTGAGCACGAAGAGCGGTGACTGGAGCTGGAAACCCCAGCCGATCGCTTCACCCGAGGACTTCACGAGGACGATGACAAGCGCCAGCAACAAGAAGGTCGTGAGGACTCCAGCGCTGTAGACGAGGTTATGTTGAAGCACGCGCTTGCGCGGCAGCGCCTGGTACTTGATGAGGCCAAAGAGCTTGATCGAGATCACCGGCAGCACGCAGGGCATGAGGTTGAGGATGAGGCCTCCGACGAAGGCCAGGAGGAGCATCCACGCGAGGGACTTCGGGGCGTCGATGGCCACAGGCGCGGCGGCGGACGCAGTACTACTCGCAACGGCCCCTTCGAGGGGGGCAAAGCCCTGAAAGCGATCCTCGAGGTTGACCGACGTCGGTGAGAAGCTCTCGATGGTTTTTTGGATCAGGAGCGTTTGGCCACTCGCGCTCTGGTAGAGGAACTTGAGGGTGATGGGAGGACTGAACTTGCCGTCCGTCGGAAGCGGGTAGGCTGGCTCCTGGTATTCGCCGTCCCATTCGAGGCTAAACTTTCCGACGAGCGCGTTTTCGCTGGCGTCGAAGCGCAGCTCCTCGCGCTTAAAACCCACGGGAGGGGCGAGAAAGGGAGTGAGAAGATTGCGAGTTTTATCGATGGATGTTGGATTGGTGTTCTTGACCGAGTAGTCGAGACGTAGACTCTTGGCCCCGTCACGCGAGATGTAAAGTTTTAGGTCCTCGGGCCAGTCAGCGAGCTTCGGAAGGGCCCCGAGGCGCTCCTCGAGCTCACCATCAGTGAGGCCCGAGCGCGGAGTTTTCACCGTGACGGTTCCGGAGTCTTCCAACACGAGAGACGCTTCTTGGCCACCGGGGATGCAGATGTCTTTGCAGATGAGCCACTGGGCCTTGACCGCAAGGGTTCCCTTGAGGTTTCCGGGAACCTTGAAGAAGAACGTCGGATCGTTCTCGTAGCCGTAGGTGAGGATGTCTCCGGCCTCAAGATAGCGGTGCGGAGTAGGCCACTCGAGCGCGGGGAGCTCGAGGTCTGTACCATCGAGCGTAAACTTAAAGCTCGTGGCGATGCCCGCGTCGCCTGGGTTCTTCCAGTAGGTGTGCCACTTCTCTTCGTGCTGGATCGTGAGCGCCAGGTACTTCTCAGGAACGGCGATCACGTCTGCGGCGAGAATCGCGTGGTCCTCACTCTTTGCCTGGGTGGCGGAAAGGGTAGCGACAAAGAAAAAGATAAGAGCGAGAATCTTCATAGGAAACCTTTTAGGTGGTAACGCATGGACGACAGCAAGAGTGACATTCCAGGCAAAATTATATGCCTCACAGAGGAGTCAGTCGAGACTTTGGCCCTGCTCGGTCAACTCCACCGCGTCATCGGAGTTTCGATATTCGTCAAACGGCCCCTCGCCGCACAAAGCATCCCGAAAGTGTCGGCCTTTACCTCGTCAAAGATTGACACGATTCTCGACATGGCCCCGGACCTGGTCTTAGGTTTTTCCGATATTCAAAAGGATATCGCCCGTGACTTGATCGGTGCAGGGCTGAACGTCTGGATTGCCAATCATCGAACGCTTGAAGAGACATTAACGTACGTTCAGCTCCTCGGGCGTCTGGTCGGTGAACTGGAGCGGGCGGCGCAACTCGTGAACGAATGGCGCGCGAAGATCGAGGGGATTCAACGTAAAGCCGCGCGCTGGTCGCGCAGGCCACGCGTGTACTTCGAGGAATGGGATGAACCTCAGATCAGCGCGATTCGCTGGGTCAGTGAGTTGATCGAGGTCTGCGGCGGCGAGGACATTTTCTCCGAGCGGTCGCACGCGAAGCTCGCCCAGGGGCGCTTCTGCCAGAGCGCTGAAGTGGTCGAGCGCGCTCCGGACATTATCTTCGGTTGCTGGTGCGGAAAGAAAGTCCGTGTCGCAGCCATCACCGCGCGCCCGGGGTGGGAGACGATCCCGGCGGTCAAGCAGCAGCAGGTCTACGAGCTGGAACCAGAAATCTTTCTGCAGCCGGGCCCGGCCTTGTTCGTGGATGGCCTCGACATTCTTTTTAGTTACCTGGAAAAGTGGCAGGCGACCCTTGACAGCACCGCGGGTGCACCCAACTTACCGGTATGAAAAAGCTCCTTCTTTTGGGCCTCCTCGCGTGGTCCGCGTATGCCTTCTCTCAGTCCGATCCGTCGGAGCGCCTGAAGCGCTACGAAGACTTCCACCAGAAGCTGCGAGAGCGCATCCTCAAGGGCTTCGACGACTCGTCTCTCGAGGAGATGAACCGCTTAGTGGACGAGATGATGGACGAGGGGCTCAGAGATTTTCCCGCCACGGGCCTCTCCCGCTTTTCTGGTGGACCGAACATGTCCTGGAGCGAAGGCAAGGCGGGCCGTGAGCTCTTGATCATTCCCAAGTCAAAGAACGATAAGCTCGACGTGCAGGTTGAAGAGGGGATGATCACGATTAAGATCTCGCGCTCGGAGGGACAGATGCAGAGTCAGTCCACACATGCGCAGAATGTTCCCGGGGACTGTGATGCTGATCTCGTGAAGATGGACTCGAAGAACGGTGGCCTCTTGCTCTTCTTCCCCTGGAAGAAGACAGCGCCCTCTCGCACGCCGGATCCGGGGCTTAAGCCCTTGAAGCCTAAGAAAGACGACATCGAAGTCTAGCCCGTGAAAAGAGGCTAAAGTCCGCGGCAACTTCTGCCGATACGCGAGGTAACCCAAACTAGGGAGGCCTTGTATGAAATGGGTATCGATGTTGCTTCTGACTTTTGTATTCGCTGCTTGCGCACACCAAGATCGTAAGGTTTCTTCTTTTGATGAAAAAGAAGAGCAACGCATCGAGCGCCGTTCATTTGGCGAACCACACGGTGTCCGCTACTAATTATTTCTTCTCCCACTCTGGGATTTGGGTAATTTCGTCGCGGATTCGAACAAAAGATTCTAGACGACTCAAGATCACGCCGTTGGCGTGATCTTCTTTTTTTAGCGCCTGGAACCAGCACCCACGGCTCTCTTCATCGTGTTGGCAGTTACGAAACTTACACTTCACCGCGGCCGCGGCGATGTCGGGGAAGTAGCTGACGAGGTCGTCCTCGGAGATGTCGACCAACGACATCGAGCGAACTCCCGGCGAGTCCACCAGCATGAAGTCACCGCACTCGACGAGTTCCGCCCAGGTCGTCGTGTGCATGCCCTTGCCGACCTTTCCGAGGTCTCCGCTGATGAGCTCGGCTTCACCGTCGGAGAGTTCGGTGATGAGGCGGCTCTTGCCCACGCCCGACTGACCCAGCAGGATGGCGGTGTTGTTCTTAAGCGTGTCCTTCAGCTCTTTGAAGCCCAGGGGGAGCACCTTCGGCTTATAGTTCGCGTCTTCCGCGCTGACCTCAAAGCACTTAACGCCAAGGGGAGCGAGGCGCTCGGCTTCGAACTTCAGGTCGAAGTCACCCTCGAAGAGATCCATCTTATTGAACACGAGGAGTGCCGGGAGGCCCCACTGAACCGCGCGCACGAGGTAGCGGTCGACGAGGCCTCGCTTGTAAGTGGGCTGGCCCGCGCTCACCACGATCAGCACGGCGTCGACGTTGGCGGCGATGATGCGACGGCTGTTCTCGCGCGGGATGTTCCGGAAGATGCAGGAGCTGCGCTCTTCGACTTCAGTGATGGTCCACTGCGATTCCCCGTCGGGCATGAGCGTCACACGATCACCAACCACCAGATGGTCAGACTTGAGAAGCTTCGCCAAGGCCGTCGCCGAGACGATATCGCCGTCGCTTGTCAGACAATCAAAAATTCTCTTATTCGAACTAAAAATGCGTGCTTTTAAAGACATAGGAGGACTGTTGTAGCACGGACTCATGAGTTTGACATTGACGAGAAGGGGGGAGCAACTTATTGTAATTTCAGGCGATGCACCCTTAGCTCAGCTGGATAGAGCAACCGCTTTCTAAGCGGTCGGTCAGAGGTTCGAA
>JBKHVY010000028.1:0-15798 GCA_046569805.1 Bacteriovoracia bacterium
GGCCGTCGTCCGCACCGACATGCTACAGATGGGGCTCTTCGTCTTCGGCGGCGTCGTCGCCCACTACCTCATTCCGCAGGTCGCGGAGCAGAGCTGGGGCGACCTCATGGCGCTCGCAGAGACGAACGGAAAGACTGTGATCTTCGACTTCGCCAACCCCTGGAGCGTGGTGGCCGGCGTCCTCGGGGGCGTGCTCTTCGACATGTCCACGCACGGCGTGGACCAGGACTTCGCCCAGCGCCTCACGGCGAACAACTCTCTGAAGCGCGCGCAGCAAGCGATCTTCTTCTCGTCGTTCATCTCCATCGCCGTGGGCCTTCTGTTTCTCGGTGTCGGTGCGCTTCTCTGGAGCTACTACCAGACGCACGCGTTCCCGACGACGATCCCCAACGCCGATCACCTCTTCGCGCATTTCATCGTGACTCACTTTCCGGCCGGAATCCGAGGCCTCATGGTCGCCGGAGTCCTCGCCGCCACGATGAGTACCCTCGACTCCACCATCAACGCTCTCTGCGCGACGCTCTTCAACGACATCCTTCATCAGCGTAAGAAACTCTCTCTCACGCAGTACTTCCTGATCGACAACGTCGTCATCACGGTACTCCTGTTTAGCGTGGCGGTGGTTGCTTCCCAGAACGATGGACTGCTGCTCCTCGGACTCAAGATTCAATCCTGGACGGCGGGCGCGCTCTTGAGTTTGTTCGTAGCGCGAGTTCTCTGGTCGAAGTCCTTTCGAAGCCACTTCGACGCCACTAGCGTGTTCGTCGCTTACGGCTTCGGCGTCGCCGGCGTCGCCCTCAACACGCTCGGGCTCGAGGGCAACTGGAACTGGAACACTTACTTTGGATGTGGGTTTGGGTTGCTGGCGCTCTTCCTTCTAGAGAAAGCGCGCCAGCAGAAAACCTAAGAAATAAACGCTGCGAGGTTCTTCGGGAGGCCCTTCGGGATCGCTCCGAGGAGCGTCTTCGTGTACTCTTCCTTCGGACGCTTGTAGATCATGCCCGCGCGATCCATCTCCACCAGACGACCACCGTTCATGACACCGACTTCATCGGAAATGAAGTTTACGACACCGAGGTCGTGGGAGATGAAGATGTAGGTCAGCTTGAACTCCTGCTGAAGATCAAGGAGGAGATTCAAGACCTGGGCCTGGATCGAGACGTCGAGAGCCGACACGGACTCATCACAGATGACGAACTCCGGCTTCAGCATGAGTGCGCGGGCGATACAGATACGCTGGCGCTGGCCGCCGGAGAACTCGTGCGGGTAGCGGTTGAGCTGGTTCGCCTTCAGGCCCACCTTCTCCATCAGTTCCTTCGCGGCACTTAGACGCTCGTTCTTATTTCCACCAAGACCGTGAACCACGAGGGGCTCGGTCAGAATTTCTCCGACCGTCATACGAGGATTGAGTGACGAGTACGGGTCCTGGAAGATGATCTGCATCTTCCGACGCAAGAGCCGCATTTCTTCCTGCGAGGCCTTGGTGATGTCTTTGCCGTCGTAGATGATGCTTCCCGAGGTCGGCTCCACGAGACGCAGAATCATGCGCCCGAGAGTGGTCTTTCCACAGCCCGACTCGCCCACGAGGCCGAGCGTCTTTCCGCGCTGGAGCTTGAAGCTCACGCCGTTGACCGCTTTCACTTCGCCGATCTGGCGACCGAGGAGGCCTCCCTTGATCGGAAAGTGGGTGTGGATGCCTTTGATCTCGAGGAGCAGCGGGTTGCCGTTCTTCGCTTCGTAATCCTTCTCGAAGACCTGGACGCGCTCGGGTGTGACCTTGAGGCCGTTGCCCTCTTCGTCCATGAAGTCGCTCACGGTGAGGAGGCGCTTCGGGTTGGCACCGAGATCCGGACGGCAGGCGATGAGACCCTTGGTGTAGGGATGGTGCGAGTTCTCGAAGATCGCGCGGGTCTTGTCCTTCTCCACCATCTTCGAGCGGTACATGACGACGACGTCGTCAGCGATGTCCGCGATCACACCCAAATCGTGGGTGATGAAGAGCATGCTCATTTTGTGCTTTTCTTGGAGGCCCTTGAGGAGCTCGAGGACCTGCTTCTGGATCGTCACGTCGAGGGCCGTGGTCGGCTCGTCGCAAATCAGGAGCTTCGGATTACAGGCGATCGCCATAGCGATCATTACACGCTGCTTCTGCCCACCGCTCATCTCGTGCGGGTAGGCCATGACCTTCTGACTCGGGTTCGGAATACCGACCTCGTTGAAGAGGTCGATTGCCTTTTCCCAGGCTTCCTTCTTCCCCATGCCCCGGTGGAGCATGAGCGTTTCAGCGACCTGTGCACCAGTGCGGAAGACCGGGTTCAAGCTCGTCATTGGCTCCTGGAAGATCATCGCGACCTTGTCACCGCGGATCTTCCGCATCTCGTCTTCGCCGAGCTTAAGAAGGTCTGTGCCGTCGAAGAGGATCTCACCTTTGATGTGGGCCGGCGGCTGCGGCAACAAACGCATAACAGCGAGAGAGGTCACGCTCTTGCCGGAGCCAGACTCACCCACGATCCCGACGGTTTTCCCCATGGGGACGTCGAAGCTGATGTTATCCACAGCACGCATCTGGTGGTCGGTGGTGATGAAGTCAACCGTGAGGTTCTTGATCGATAGTAAAGGACGGTCCATGTCACTTCCCCTTAAGTTTCGGATCGAGGGCATCGCGGAGCGCATCCCCTAGAAGATTAAATGCGAGCACGACGAAGAACATCGCGATCGTGGCGCCGCCGAGCTGCCACCAGACACCGCGGGCGAGCTCCATCCGGGCGTCGTCGATCATGGTGCCCCAGCTCGGCTCACCCTGAACGCCGAGGCCCAGGTACGAGAGGATGACTTCGGACTTAATCGCCGTCTGGAACTGGAGACTGGTGTTGATGATCACGAGGTGCGTGACGTTCGGAAGGATGTGGATGAAGAGCTTGCGGAAGTGGCCGCCGCCGATGGCCCCGGCCGCCTGCACGTACTCGCGCTCTTTGTGCTTCATGACTTCTCCGCGGATGAGCCGCGCGAGCCCCACCCAGCCGGTCATCCCGAGGGCCAGGTAGACCGAAGTCAGACCCTTACCGAGGATGAGCGTGATGGAGATGAGGAGCATGATGTTTGGGATGGACGAGAAGGTGGTGATAAACCATGTGATTAAGTCATCGACGACGCCGCCAAAGTAGCCGGCGATGGCTCCGAGGCAGACACCGATCGGAATGGCGATGAGAGAGGTCACAAGGCCCACACTCATAGCAATCTTTGTACCATGAATGACCTTCGCGAGGACGTCACGACCGAACAGGTCCGTACCGAACCAGTGTGAGCCACTGGGCGGAAGGTACTCGACACCAACCGAGGTGTGCCAGTCAGGAACACCGACCCCTACGGTCGCCATGATCGCGACGAGCGCGTAGACCACCACAACGATGAGAGAAATGAGTGCCGTGCGATCTCGCAAGAGTCGAGAAAACGCATCGGCCCAAAGTGATTTTGTATCTTGTCCTTGCATGGTTATCCTACTTCAACTTTACGCGTGGGTCTGCGAGGGTATAGAGCACATCTGTCAGCAGCGAGAACAAGATGTAGGCGACCGACGATAGCACCGCCATCGCTTTGATCACTGGGAAGTCCGACGAGTTGAGCGCGTTCAGCGTGATGCCACCGAGACCGGGGATCGAGAAGAAACTCTCCAAGAGGAGTGCTCCCAGAATCAAAAATGGAATCTGAATGACAACGTACGTGATGATCGGAATCATCGCGTTCCGGAGCACGTGCTTGAGCAGAACCGTGACTTCGTTCAGACCCTTCGCGCGCGCCGTCCGGACATAGTCCTGGTAAATTTCATCGAGGATGACGGTTCGAAAGAACCGGACATCGGGCCCGAGACTTAGCGCGATCCAGATGATCCCTGGAAGAGCGACGTAGCTCAAGAACGCAGGGAACTCCGGTTCGTAGCCACTAATCTCAAACCAGCCCATTTTGTAAGCAAAGAAGTACTGGAAAAAGAGGATATAGACGACCGACGAAATCGACATCCCGGCGATGCACAGGAATCGGATAAACAGATCGATGCCCTTCCCGCGGTAGAAAGCCACCACAAGAGACAAAAGAATGGAAAGGATGGTCGAGATGGCGAAAGCGGGAATGGTGAGCGTCAACGAGGGCCAGGCTCCCTGGCGGATCATCTCGAAGATCTCCTGGCGCGTGGCCCACGAACGACCGAAGTCGAAGGTAAAGGAGCTCTTCACCACATCCACGTACTGTTCCCACAGTGGCTTGTTCAGGCCCAGCTGCTCACGCAGCTCATGGATCTGCTGTGCCGTCGCATGTTTCCCCAGAAGGAGTGGGGCCGGGTCACCGGCCACCACGTTAAACAGGACGAAGATAATAAAGCTCACGCCGAAGATGACCGGAATGAGATAGAGGAGCCTGCGGAGGATGTAGTTTGTCATCCTTATCCTTCGTTAGAACTTCTTAAGTAATTCTTTCTTCGCTTCGAGGTCGACGTTCAGATACTGGATCTGAGTGTTGTTGAACTCGGTGTACTTGTAGTTACGCATCCAACCGTGAGAAACCGACACTGTCGTCCGGTGCTGACCGAAGATCCACGGCACGTCGTTACCGACCATCTCGTAGAGCTGCTCGTAGAGCGCCGTGCGCTCCGGGCCGTCTTGCATGATCGCCGCTTGCGCGAAGATCTTATCAAAGGCCGGGTTCTTATAGTTCGACGAGTTCGAGCCGGGAGAACCGTTCGGACCGTACATGAGGCCCAAGAAGTTTTCCGCGTCTGGATAGTCCGCGCCCCACGCCATGCCGAACATCTGCGCCGTCTTGTTGTTTGTCTTTTTCACGAGCTCGGGCCAGGTATTGGTACTGATGTTGATCTTAATACCGATGTCGCTCATGTTCTTTGCAAACGACTCCGCCATCTGACGAGACACGGTTGAGCCGAGCGTCTCATAAGTCAAGGCCGGGAGGCCCTTGCCCTCCGGGTAGCCGGCTTCGGCGAGGAGCTTCTTCGCGCGCTCGAGGTCACGACCGATGTACGGGTTCTTGTAGTCTTTCTTATGGCCCGCGATTCCTGGTGGAACGATCGACTGAGCTGTGACGGCCGTGTTGTTGTAGAAGAGCTTGTTCGATTCCTCGTGGTCGTAAGCGAGCGACATCGCCTGGCGGAGCTTGAGGTTGTTCTTGAAGAGCGGGTCTTCGTGGTTGAACGCGACGTAGGTCACGTCGAGGGACGGAACCATCGACAGGCGGATGCCCTTCTTCTCCATGTCGGGTGCGAGCTTGCCGTTCACGATCGCCTGGTCGAAGTTATCCTTCGGGACGCTCATGAGGTCCGCCGAGCCTTTCTGGAAGTTCAGCCACTGCGGCTGCGACTCGATGATGATGTTGACGACGACCTTGTCGACGAGCGGGAGCTTCTTCCCGGCGTCGCTCAGGAGGCCCTTCGCCTCGTCGCCTTCCTCGCCCTCTGTCGGGTAGAGCTTCTCGCGGAAGGTCGGGTTGCGTGTGTAGACGATGCGGTTCGAGTTATCGAAGTACGGGAGGACGAACGGGCCCGTGCCGACCGGATTGTTCTGGAACTCCTGGCCGAAGGTTTCGACGGCTTCTTTTGCGACGATGAACGTGAAGGGCATCGCGAGCGCGTAGAGGAACTGCGGGAACGGCTTCACGAGCTTGAACTGCACGGTATAGTCGTCGATCTTCTTGAGGCCTTCGATGACGTCGTCGTAGTTTACTTTTTCCGCCGAGGCGTTTTTGTCGCGCCACTCGTTGAGGCCCGCGATCTTACCGTCGAGGAGCCACCAACCCGTCGACTGGAGCTTCGGGTCCGCGAGGCGGCGAAGCGAGTAGACGACGTCGTCGGCCTTGAGCTCGCGGCCCTTGCCGCCGGCGAAGGCTTTGCTGTCGTGGAACTTTACGCCTTTCTTAATCTTAAAGGTGTACGTCAGGCCGTCCTTCGAGACTTCCGGGAGGCTCTCGGCGAGGTTCGGCGTGAGCTCGTAGGGGCGCTTGAGGTAGTGGAACTCCAGCAGACCTTCGTAGACTTTGCTGATCTCGTTGGAGGCGTACAAGTCCGCGGCGAAGATCGGGTCGAAGCCTTTGATCTTTGCTGGAGTAATCAGGTTAAGTACTTTCTCATCGAAGTTTTGCTCGCGGCTACAGCCGACGAGCGTAAGTACTAGGGCAAGGACAGTAGAAATGAAACGCGTGGACATAGTCCGCTCCTCTTCAGGTGACGAAGTGATCATGTTGAAATCGCTCTATTTTATGAGCAGTTGTGCTAACTGACTATAAAAAGAAGCACCTCGTGACAATGGGTGCGATTTGGCACTCTCAGTCAATTGAGCTCAGCGAAAAAAGAATTCTTGCCGCAGCTCAACAAATTGTTTTAATTCGTTTTCTCGAATGATCTCGAGAGTCACTCGCTTGAATCGCTGGTCTGTAAGATTTTTAAACACGACGCGCATAATCCACGAACTGCGCAAAATAAATTCACCTGTGAACTCTTCCTTTTGAGGATTCCACGTCCAAGAAGAATTCAAGTCATCCCGGCGACAAGACCACGCCGTCTCGCCTTTTGCGGCGCAGCTTTTGTTAAGATCCCATTTCTCGGCGTGCACCCATCGCAACAAATGATGGAAGTGTAGAGCAAAGTCGCTGCCGAGCTCTGAGTAGTTAAGCTTTCTTTCCCGGGAGGCAGCCTCAAGCGCGGCCTCAATTTGCCAACGAAAATCATCCTTGCCAGCGACCGATCCCGGGATCGGACGATGGAGCCCTGGAAAACTGAAAACCTCTTCGCCGTGAAGAGGTATCGAAATGGCTGCAATCCAATCGTTCTCTTTCACGATGGCATCGAAGGAAAACACCCAGCTCTCGGTACCGACCTCAAGCCGGGCCCGCCCCTCGCCTTCCATCGACACTTTTTCCCACAGCTGATCGAACGCCGGATCCTTAATCACCGGCGTGGCACAGCTCGCAAGAAGTAGTAGCAGAAAGACTCGCAGTCCCATGACTCACATCATGGGATGCGCGGGAGCTTCCGGCAAGCGTGAAGTTAGTCCGCCGACGCCGGAATACGTTCGCCGTCGAGCACGTCTAAAACAGTCTTAATGTCTTTGATCTCCGAGCGAATGCGCGCGAACTTCAGGGCATGCTGAAGGTAGGTGCGGGCCTTCGCGAAATTTCTCATGTCTTTATGGATGAGCGCTAAATGCTTCGCGATGACCACGTCATCCGGAACCTTGGAAAAAGCGAAGGTCAGTTCTTTCAGGGCTTCCTTCATGCGACCTGTCTTGAAGTAGTACCAGCCAAGGGAGTCGCGGATGTAGCCGTCGTCGGGAGAGATCGCGAGAGCTTTCTGGATGTACGGAAGGGCTTCGTCGGGTGACTGGCCTCGCTCGAGGAGCGAGTAACCGAGGAAGTTCCAAGCATGCGCGTTCTTCGGGTCTTTATCCAAGATCGCCATGATGATAGCCGTCGAAGCCTCGAAGTCTTTAATCTTCTCCAGTAGTCCTGCCAGGTAGTACTGATGCTGGATGCTGAAGTTTTTCTCTTTCTCAATCATCTGAAGACTTTTCACGGCCAGAGCGTCGCGCTCCGTCGCCTCAAAGAAACCCGCTTCGAGTACCCGCAACTCGACCACGAGGTCCGGGATCTCGACTATCTTCTGCTGGACGACGCTGAGGAACTTCGCCGTCACCTCTCCGTCTTTTCCGGTCTGCGCGTGCTCAATCTGCGCCAGGGCACTAAGCATGTTCGCCATTTGAAAACTTGAATCTTGGTAGAGCCCACTCGATGTTGGGATACGAGCGAAGTAATCGATCGCGGATTCGAAGCGCTCGAGTTCCTGATGAATCGCCCCCAAGTAATAGAGGATCTTGTCCGACTGCGGAGCGAGGCCCAAGAGTTCGTTAAAAACAGAGATCGCTTTGTCATAATCTTTCGCATCGGTATAGAGGATACCGAGCTTCACGCGCAGGTTCAGGTCCTCTGGATCAAGATCAACCAGTCGCTCAGCGTAGGGAATGACCTCGACGAAGCGCTCCTTTAGAAAGAGTGCCTGCACCATGCGATTGAGAATGCTCACGTCCTGAGGCTTCCGATCGAGGTGCCGCTTGTAGACGGCAATCGCTCGGTCTGTTTGCTCCCACTGCTCAAAGATAAGCCCCAGCGCCGCTGCCGATTGCGTTGATGACGGGTCACGCTTGTGCGCCGACTCGAAGGAACGGACTGCGCCCTTGAGGTCACCCCGGTCCACCTGCATTTTTCCAAGATAATAAGAGAAGATTCCGTTCTTCGGATGCACCGCTTGGCACTTATTAAGCTGTGCCTCCGCGTCGCTCCACTTCTTTTCTACCGCAAGAGACTTACCGAGGAAGAGGCACGCCTCTTCTTGCTTCGGATTCACCGCGAGGATTTGACGATAAACTTTTCGAGCCTCTGACGCCTGATCAAGGGCCGCGAAGACTCCTGCGAGGATCAGGGCCAGGCCCTCGTCCTTAACTTTCATTCCATCGTGAAGCCTTTGAAGAACCGCGCGAGCTTCTTCCATTTCGCCTAAACGAATAAGGGCTACTGCATATTTTTTATGAACGAACGGATCATCTGTGAGCTGAGCGAGATGCTTGAACAGCACGGCACCAGTCACATAGTCCCCTTCCATAAGCGAAGAGTTGCCCTTCAAAAAGAGGCTCGTAGAGAGGTATTTGACTGACTCCGGCCCCTGTTTTTTTGATTCGAGCACGAGCTTCTCCAGACGCTGCGAAGCAAGCTCTAGTGCTTCTTTATTAATGCGAGCGACCTGGTCCTCTGAGAGTGAAAGGGGGGCTTGCTTTTGATGCGCACAGCTCGTGATTTGCGCCACTAGTAATATCCAAAACAGAGGCTGCAAAAAGTGTTTCATCGAGTAAACGTCCTTGGCCGCAAAGGATCATCCAGTGACCCCTTTTGAAGCTTGTCGGACGATAAAGAGTGAAATTTTAAAGGCTTCTTAGGAATATATTGAGATATGCAGTGCCCTGCGCAAACCCTCGTTATTTAAGGTGGTTAGTGGCATTTTCTGCCTTGTGACTAAATTATTTTGAAATAATGGAAGTTTTTTTGACGGAGCATGTTGACAGTATTCCGACGCGTTTAGTATCACTGCCCTCGCTTAACGAAACCTGGCTTTATGAACATGGCGTCAATTCCGTAGCTTCAATCTTGCGGAATTTTATGACGCTTTTGATCAGACTAACTCAGGCGAAATTAATCAAAACATAGTTTATTTAACACATTACCTCGGTCTATAGCGACAGGTAGGAAACCAAAACAGATAGGGGAAACGACATGAAAGAAGTTCGCATCATCAAGCGTTATCAGAACCGCAAGCTGTATGACACGTTTCAGTCTTGCTACGTAACCCTCGAGGAAATCGCCCAGATCATCCGTGAAGGCCATGAAATCCAGGTAATCGACAACAAGTCTAAGAACGACATCACTTACATGACTCAGATCCAGTTGTTGTTCGATCAAGAGCGCAAAGCTTTGAAGCCGGGTAACACTGAGCTCTTGAAGCGTGTTATCCGCTCTGAAGAAGGTACTTTGACTGGCTACATCAACGCTCTCGAGAGCAAGCTCGGAATGGAAGTTCCAGCGGTAGAAGAAGAGTTCAAGCCTTTCGCTGCAACTATGACTTCTTCAGTTGAGAACACAGCTACTTTGAACTAATATCCTCTTCATGAGGAATCCGATTCTTAAAAAAGTCGCGGCTTCGGTCGCGACTTTTCTTTTTTGTACCCCCCTTCTTGCCCAGACGGCTAAGCCCTTTGCTTCAAAGGTTCAGACGCCTTCGACCAAAGAAGAGCTCGTCTCTAAAGAGCCAGCTCCCAAAAAAGTTGAGGCAGTTGAAGAAGCCCCCTCAAGATCATCAGCTGCACCAGCTGCGCGGCAGCTTCACCTCCACAGCTTTGGTTTGGGCCTTGGTCAGACCTTTTTACTGGGTAACTACGCTGATCACGGCGATAACAAAATTGCCATGGATCTGCTTTACGCCTACGCCGCCAGCTACTCATTTGATCTTCTGATTAATGCTCACTGGTCTGAGCACCAAAGCGATAAAGAGAAGCTTCGGGTCATGGGTCTTAACGGCTCAATTAAGAGCCGACTCTTCGAATTTGATAATTTTTCACCATACGTTCTGGGTGGTCTGGGTTTCTACGCGCCGAAGGCGAAGCGCTTCGAGGCGGGACGCCTCCAGAAAACCGACGACAAGATCACCTTTGGGGCAAACTTCGGCGGTGGTGTTGACCTTCGCCTAAATGACGATTGGACGGTCGGTGCCCTCGGCCAACTCCACTGGCCCTTCAGCATGAAACAGAGCAACCAATCTGCGCTCAAAGGCTACTACTTTAAGCTTCTTCTCACCCTCGCCTACTCATTCTGAGGGTGCATGAGTCCTCGACCCAAACGACTCTATATTTTCACAGGCAAGGGTGGCGTCGGAAAGACCGCCCTCGCTCTCGCGTTTACACGCTACCTAAAGGAAGCTGGTCACCGCGTGAGTTACGTTTCTCTCTCGCAGCAGACACTCGCTGACGAGGATGTTCCAGCGCAGTCACTCCCCAGAGAATGGCAGGATATTTCCCACATTCACCTTGAGCTCGAAGACTGCGCTCAGGGCTACATCACAAAGAAGCTCGGATCGCAGATGATCGCAAAGTGGATCGTTACGACGGCCTATTTCCGTGCTCTGGTGAACATGCTACCAGGTTTTGGATACGTGATCTCCATGGGAAAAATGCTGGAGCTCTTGAACGAAGACCCTTCGCTCACGCTGGTCCTCGATGCACCCGCGTCCGGGCACGCGCTGACCATGATGGAAGCCACCAGTAACTTCCGCGAGATCTTCCAGTCGGGTCTCGTGTTCGAGGACACAGAAAAAATGCTCGCGAAGCTCTACGATCGGCAGCACACTGGGATTCGTGTCTTCACACTCCCCACGGTGCTCGCGGTTCATGAAGCGCTCGAACTCAAGGCCTCACTTGAGAAACTCGCTTCCTTCGATACCACGATCTCACTGAATCACTCTCTTAAAAACTGGGCACCGACGCTCGCCGATGCCCCCCCGGCGCTTCAGCAAAAGCTCGCCCTGGAAGAAGAGATGCTGGCGCTCCACGGGAGCGATATCAAGACAAGCTTCACCTTCTCTGCAGCAGCCGATGCGGCCGGTCTATACGCTGACCTCAAACCTCAACTCTCGGAGCTCATCTAATGGGCCTCCCAGTGAAATCCTTCGACCTCTTTTTCGGCACCGGTGGTGTGGGCAAAACGACGCTTGCCACGGCACGGGCCGTAGACCTGGCGAACCAAGGGAAGAAAGTTCTTCTCATGACGATCGATCCGGCCAAGCGCCTCAAAGACCTCCTCGGTCTAGATGACAGTGCCGCCGGGAACGTGAAGGTGATCACTGAGTTACCCGAGCTAGGAACACTCAAGGTCCCACTCCACGCTTTGCTTATGGACCCCTCGCAGACGATTCGACGCATGGGTGAAGCCGTCGGCGTGAGGGAGCTCGCCAATAATCGCATCGTCGCGATCCTTGCGAAGCCCCACGGCGGGATGAACGAGATCCTTTCGCTCATCGAGCTTCAGATGCGTCTCGACGAAGAAAGCTACGACTGCATCGTGCTGGATACTCCACCTGGACCACACTTCCTCGATTTCCTCGATGGGCTCGAGAAGATTCGTAAATTCTTCGACCAGCGCTTTGTCGAGATCTTCACGTCCCTCGGTCGCAAAGCTGCCGACGGAGGTAAAAACAGCGGTGTCGTGAAGAACATCTTCGATAAAGTCGTAAACGCCGGCGTAAATAAACTTTTGAGCTACCTCCAGCGCGTAACTGGCGAGCACTTCGTCGAAGACTTCCTGGTGGCGCTCGAAGTGATCTATCGCTCGCGCGCTTCGTTTACGAAGGGCCTCGAGATGGAATCGCGCCTCTCGAGTGCGGAGCATGCCAACTGGTTCCTGGTGACGTCTGTAGAGCAAGGTAAGTTTAACGAGGCGCTCGAGATAAAGAAGATGGCCACTAAGCTCCAGAACCGCGAGATGTATCTGGTGCTGAATAAAACCATTGGCCACGAGCTCGCCGGCTGGACGCCTGCGCCGGGCAGTGCCGGTGCCCAGCTCAAGCACGCGCTCATCGAGAAAGAGACGAAACTTAAAGATCAAACGAAAGCGCACTTCCTCGCGCTCTACGCGTTCCCCGAGGTCTTCGCGGCTAACCCCCTTACACACGTCACGGCCCTCGCCAGGGCCTGGAGAACACATGCAGATTCAAACTAAGAAACAGCTCGAAGACTTCGTCAGTCGGAACTGGGAGCTCATCAACCGCAAGCTCGACGAGTGGCAGTCGGTGCTCCCGCAGCCCATCTACTCAAGCGTCGACATCCGCGAGAGTTCAACTAAATACGCGCCAGTAGACCACAACTTATATCCGGCCGGGTTCAATAACATCTGCCAGAAAGATCTCAAGAAGGCATCGCTCCTGTTCCAGGACGGCATCGCCGCCCAGGCCCCAGGGGCGAAGCGCATTGCCCTCATTCCAGAGTCGCACACCAAGAACAAGTGGTACCTCGATAATGTCCACTTCCTGCGCCAGACCATTCGCAACGCAGGATTTGACGTCGACATCGTGTCGCCGGACCGGAGCCTCTTCACTGACGGCAACTCCATCGACCTCGTCTCCCAGTCAGAGCACGCTCTCACGATCCATGCGATCACTGTGACCAACGGAAGGATCGAACGCCTAGACGATACATCTCTGATCTACGATGCGGTCGTGCTGAACCACGATCAGTCTGTTCCCTTGGAGATCGACTGGTCGACGCTCAAGGTCCCGGTCATGCCCTCACCCTTTGCGGGCTGGACACGCCGGCAAAAGAATAGCCACTTCCGTCACTACAAAATCGTCGCCGACGCCTTTTGTGAAGAATTCGGAATCAATCCGGACCTCATCCAAGCGAAGTTCCGTGCCGTCGAGGGCGTCGACTTCGAAACGAAAGAAGGCATCGACAAGCTTGCGGACGAGGTCGACGGACTCTTAAAAGATCTTCCTCCTGGCGCGACCATCTTCGCCAAAGCCTCACAGGGGACCTACGGCATGGGCATCAGTGTCTTCACCTCGCGAGACGAAGTCTTGGCGATGAACCGTAAGACTCGCAACAAGATGGACATCGGGAAGAACAACATCAAGTTCACCAGCGTGCTGGTGCAGGAGGGCGTCGAGACGATCATCAAGGTCGAGGACGCGCCGGGGGAGATCACGATCTATCTCGTTAATGGCCGGAGCATGGGTGGTTTCATGCGCTACAACCCTCAGCGCGGGACGAACGCGAACCTCAACTCTCAGGGCATGCTATACCAGAAGTTTTGTATCAGTGACATTTGCCAGGACACGGACACGCACATAAAGGAAGCCGTCTACTGTCTCATCGGGAGACTCTCCGTGCTGGCGGCGTCGAAAGAAATCCAAGAACTGCTCTAACAAGGAATACACTTATGACAAAGAAAATGAAGAAAGCAGGCTTCGCGACTCGTGCCATCCACGTCGGCGGCGAACCGGATCCGACGACCGGCGCGATCATGCCGCCGATCTTCCAAACATCAACCTACGTCCAGAGCTCTCCTGGTGAGCACAAAGGCTACGAGTACTCTCGTACACATAACCCGACTCGTGACCGCCTTCAGGAGTGCCTCGCCTCTCTTGAAGGAGCAGAACACTGCTTGGTCGCGGCCTCGGGCCTCGCGGCGACGAGTCTCATCATGCACGCACTCCCTGCGAAGAGTAAGATCCTCTGCGGCGACGACGTCTACGGTGGTACCTACCGCATGTTCACGAAAGTCTTCCAGGAAATCCATGACTTCGAGTTCGTCGACACGACTGACCTCGCGGGCCTTGAGAAAAAGATTAAAGCAGCGAAGCCTGCCCTGGTATGGCTTGAGACTCCGACCAACCCGATGCTGAAGATCTCGGACATCGCTGCGGTAGCGAAGATCGCAAAGAAAGCGAAGGCGATGGTTGTGGTCGACAACACCTTCATGAGTCCTTACTTTCAGAATCCCTTGGCGCTTGGTGCCGATATCGTTGTGCACTCGATGACGAAGTACATTAACGGTCACTCCGACGTCGTCGGTGGTGCCCTTATGCTCAATGGCGGCGCCTTCTACGAGAAGCTCAAGTTCCTCCAAAACGCCGTAGGTCCGTGCCTCGCACCTTTTGATTCGTGGCTCGTCCTCCGCGGCATCAAGACACTCGCGATCAGGATGGAGGCCACGGCGAAGAACGCACAGAAGGTCGCCGAGTTCCTCGAGAAGCACCCGAAGGTCAAGAGCGTGATCTACCCGGGCCTCAAGTCGCACGCGCAACACGCGATCGCGAAAAAACAGATGAGCGGCTTCGGTGGCATGATCACTTTCTTTCTTAAGGGAGGCCTCAAAGAGTCGCGAAAGTTCCTCGAGAGCGTCGAAGTGTTCGCCCTCGCCGAGAGCCTCGGCGGCGTCGAGAGCCTGATCGAGCACCCGGCGATCATGACTCACGCGTCGATTCCGGCCGAGACGCGCAAGAAGCTCGGGATCCACGACAACCTGATTCGCCTCAGTGTCGGCATCGAGAACCTCGACGACTTACTGGGCGACCTCGAGCAGGCGTTTAAGAAGATCTAGGGCTTTGCGGCTTCCACCGCACTCGCTGCCGGAACCTCGGCTGCGGGTGCAGGTGTTGCTTCGACGGCCTCTGGCGCTTTCCCGCCCCGCTCGAAGATGTTCGGAAGGTCCGTGTAGCGACTGAACATGATGCCATCAGCGAGGTAGCGCTCGAGGAGCAGGTAGATGCAATAGGTTCGGCCGTGCGGGGTTCCAAGGCTATCCCGGTCTCCTTCAGCGAAGATGAGCCCGTCGTCCTGGAGAACGTCGATGAGGTCGAAGTACTGACCGCAGAAGTTTGAAGTATTACGCGACTTATCTGGCTTGATGCAGTTCTCGAGCTTCTTGGCGACGTCCGTCCCCGTCGCAGAGGCGACCTTAATGTGTACGGGCTCGCGACAAACGTCGATGGTCCATTCTTTCGGAAGGTAGCGACGATATTGAATCTTGATGAGGCAACCTTTCTTCTCCATGCTCAGCTCGTGCGGCAGAAGACCAAACAGTGGGCCCTGCTGCTGCAGTCGCGTTTTGTAGTTCGCGTCCAGGCACGCCTTCGATGAGAATCGAGTCAGCGCTTCAGCAGAGAACGACAGCACGAGGGCAACGAAGAAAAAACTATACTTGCTGAATTGCATGACGGTGAACCTCCATCATCACGGCCATCGCATCTTTTGCGAGAAAATCTCCGGATGAGTCTTTTTTAAGCTGAAAGAAAAGTTCCATTAAGAGGTCCGCGTTTCCGAGATCGCGGTGCGCCTCGAGGAAGCCACGGCGCTCGAGCTCGGGGTGTGCCTCATTCCAATTAAATATGAAGCCCGGAGAGAAAACAACGACTTTCTCCCCGCGCTCAAGGCGAAAACTAAACTGCGACTCCGCGAGTTTCTCGAGCGCGAAGCCACTCAGTTGCGGGAGGCCATAGGCACCGTTTTCCTGACTGAACAACTCGAATGTCCCGAAAGCATGCCCATTACACTGGAGCGTGTGTTGGTCAATCTTGAGTAATAAGATTTGGACGTCGACGGGCCTTTTTTTGTTGGCATTAATCGCCGAGATTTCGATCTGAGCTTCCTGAAGGAAAAGGTCCGAGTCGAAGCCGCGCTGGCCGCCCTTGTACTTGTTCACGAGCCC
>JBKHVY010000029.1:0-15641 GCA_046569805.1 Bacteriovoracia bacterium
TGGATGCGCCAAGATGCCTACCTGATCATGGTGTTCGTTTCTGACGAAGAGGACCAGTCGCCGAAGTCGAAAGAAGAGTACCTCGCGCGGTTCCTCGCTTCGAAGCAAGCCGCCGGTGCAGGCTACGTGAAGGCCTACTCCATTGTGAACACGCAGCCGTGCCAGTCTGCAAACGGAATTACCTGTGGCTTCCAGCGCTACGGGTTCCAGTCGGAGCAGACGGCCGGAACCATCACGGACATCAAGGATAACTTCGCGTCGGTCCTGCAAGACATGGGACAATCGATCATCAACCTCTTGGATACGTTCCCGCTCGCCAATGACCCAATCCTCGGCACGATCGAAGTGCGGGTGAACGGTCAATTGCAAGCTTCGGGCTGGAGTGTTGAGAACCGCCAGTTGAAGTTCGCCAACGGTTCGGTCCCAGCTGTTGGTAGCTCAATCCAAATCCGTTACCAGTACTAGAAGAATTGAGGAGAGTCTAAATGTTCAAGTTGATGCTGATTTTCTCGATGTTGCTGTTGGCCCAGGGAACGCGGGCAGGGGAAGAGAACCTCTACGACTTTTTGTGGCTCGATCCCGATAAGTCAGTGTACGTCCTCCAGAATAAGATCCATAAGAAAGAGTATTCGCTATACGTGGACGTGGGGTATCTTTCGAACCTCACGTCCGCTTTCCAAGACACGCAAGGGGTGGCGCTCAAGGCGGGCTGGTACTTCCATGAGGAGTGGGCGATCGAGGCGATGTACCTCGGCTACGACAACTCGAACAACGACAACTTCCGGAACGTTCAGCTCATCAACGCCTCGGTGCCTTTCGTACGTAAACCGATTAGCACAACTGGTGTCGGTCTCGTGTGGTCACCCTTCTACGGGAAGATCAACACCTTCAACAAGATCGTTTACTTCGATTGGAGCTTCGGCGCGGGTGTGGCGCAGGTTTCTACCGAGAGTAACCTCCGGTCCGTTCGGAGTACCTCTTCCGAAGACATCTACCTCAAGGAGAGCTACACCGGCGGCTACCTGAAGAGTGCGGTGAAGTTCCACGTCAATTCTCACGTGCACCTCGGGGTCGAGTGGGTGGGAACGCGCTACATGGCACCAGGACCAAAGAACCCGAACAATAAGATTATGCGCTCGAACAACGATCTGATTTTTCAGATCGGGTTTTCGTACTAAGAGGAGAGAAGCATGAAGTATCTTGCCCTTCTCTCTCTCTTGAGCCTGTCGGCGCTGAGTGCGGAGAATGAAGTTAATTGGAAGAATCGCCCGGAGGCAAGCCTCCTCGCGGAACAGGGCCTGGTGTTCGCAGCCCTCGATACACAGGTGCGCCACCTTTCCAAACAGAGAGAGTTCGAGAGCTCTGACCTCGAGCTCTTAGAGGATCTAGTTTTAAAGACGAACGTCGAAGCTCTTGAAGACTATGATCGAAAAGTCCTGGAGCGCTTTCCGGTGGCAAGCGTGCAGTTTCTCCTGGGCCGCGAGGCCTGGCGCGAGAAGCGTCCGGAAGTCGCACGCAAGTGGCTCGTCAACGTACCGCGCTGGCATCGTTACTACCCGGAGGCACGTCTTTTGATGGCGGACATGGCGGCGGATGCCGGTAAGACCGGAAACCGCGAAGCCTTCGAGGAGCAGTGCTTCGAGGTGGCCGGGGGCCGCGCCGACGAAGTGAATTCCAAGGTCCTCAAGCGCTACTACACCGTCTTAGGTGAAGACTGCCGCACCATCCGTGCGCGCAAACTTTATAAAGAAGGGAAGTTCGCCGAGGCCCTCGAAGGCTACGGCAAGATCGACAAGCGAGCCTACAAGTGGCCCTACCTCTTACTCGAGAAGGCCTGGGCGCACTATAACCTCAAGGACTATAACCGTAGCCTTGGTTTGCTCGTGACCTACAAGGCGCCGCTGTTGTCGTCGTACTTCCTTCCTGAGGCGGAGATCCTCACGGCACTGAGCTACTTCCGCATGTGCCTCTACGACGACGCCCTCGTAGTCATCGATCAGTTCTACAACAATTACAAGCCTCGGACTGAAGCCCTGGAGAAGATGCTCAATGCGCACAAGAACTCGCAGACGCATTTCTACGAGCTGATGAAGCTCTCCGCCGAAGAACGGGCGAAGCTACATCCATTCATCGCCCAGCTTGCGGCGCAGATCGGCCAGCGGCCCCGGTTTGCCCTCGACCAGGCAGCGCTGGCTAAAGTTCAGGAAGAAGAAAACCGATTAGCTCAGGTGCTCAATGGCCTCCCGTCGAAGCACCGCGCCCGCTCGTGGATGCAGGAGTCCCAGAAGCAGCTCGCGGCGATGCGCGAGAACTTGGTGGGTCGGATCAACTATCACGCGAAGAAAGATATGTTCGACTTTATCTCAGAAGTCTACACGCTCTCCGAAGAGCTCTTCCGGGTCAAGCTCGAGATTATTTCGCGCAAAAAGGATCTCGTGTACGGATCTAAGCGCTCGATTTCGGACCGCGGTCGCGGAAGCTTTGATCAAGTCAAACAAACCCGGTTTGAGGCGTTCTGGAAATTCCACGGTGCCTTCTGGGCGGACGAACTCGGTGATTTCTCGTTCGGCCTTGCCGATAACTGCGCCACCGTAAAGAAGGAGATTCCTAATGAATAGGCTAGGGATTTTGCTGTTCCTTCTCATGAGTTTCGCCGCAGCAGCCGAAGAGAAGGTGATCTACCAGTACAAGAAGTACGAAAAGTTTGACCTGGGAGACCTCGAAGTGAAAGGACAATTGATTGCACCCGGTGATCTGTCTGTTCGCGAGCGGGACCGGCGCCGCTTCGAGCTCGACTTGTACAACAGAACCGATTTCGACGCACACATTAAACACGACATCAAAACTTTGCGATAGTTAAGGAGCCCGTCATGGATAGCACCACCGCCACACAGACCGCTAGCGATGCATTGACCACCGTTGCCCAGCCGGATCTCAACTTCTTCCAGTTCCTGGCGAAGTTCATGTCCGAGGGAGGCGTCTTCATGTGGGTCATCCTCGGTATCTGGGCCGTGGGCGTGGCCATCTCCCTCGAGCGCTGGCGCCGCTTCCGCACTTACGACGTCGATGGGGCAAGCCTCATGAACACCATCCGTAAGTTCGTCGTCGGCAACGAGATCTCGGCCGCCATTCAGGCCTGTGCCGAGTCGAACGCACTCTTGGCCCTGGTCATGAAGAACGGCCTTAAGCGGGCGAACCAAACCAAAGAACAAGTCCAGGACGCCATCGAAGCCACGATCCTCGAAGTGGTGCCAAAGATCGAGCGTCGCCTCTCGACCATCGCTCTCATGGCGAACGTCTCAACACTCTTCGGTCTCCTCGGGACCATCCAGGGTTTGATCCAGTCCTTCGCCGCCGTTGCGGGGGCCGAAGCCTCGCAGAAGGCACAGCTCCTTGCGATGGGTATTTCGACAGCGATGAACACCACAGCCTTGGGTCTCTTGTCAGCCATCTCACTTATGATGGTCCACGCGTGGATCTCCGGGAAGGGCGAGAAGATGATTAAAGAGATCGAGGAGAACTCGGTCAAACTGGTCGACCTTCTCGGCACCAAGAAGGCCTACAAGCAAGACCAAGAAGCCGCGTAATTTAATTTCAGGCACACCGAGGTCCGTATGCGCAGTCGCCATGAAATGAAAAAACCCGAACGCATCAACTTGATTCCGATCATGGATGCGGTCTTCATTTTCATCTTTTTCCTCCTGATGAGCGCCCAGTTCATTAACGTCTACGAGATCGGCTCGAGCGTTCCCATGGTGCGCGAGGTCCGCCAGGAGAAGATCGACAAGGATCCCCTGAACCTCGTCATCGAGATCCACGCGTCGGAAGTCGTACTGAAGACCGGTAAAGAGGGACGAAAGTTCGCGAGTTTCCAGGACTCAGACCTCGAGAAGATGCGCGATGTGCTTGGGGAGCTCAAGAAAAAGAACCCGACCGAGAAGGTGGCGCAGCTCAGACCGCAAGGCAAGATTCCCTTCCACCGCTTGGTGAAGGTCATTGACCACACGAAAGAAAACCCCAAGACAAAGATCAAGCTCTTCGAAGAGATCGTCTTCGATGGCAAGGCGGCGATATGAAACGGACGTTCAAACGGCGGAAGGCCCCGGAGCTGGTTGACCTTGATATCACTTCGCTCCTCGACATTCTCGTGATCCTCTTGGTGTTCCTCTTGATGAACTACAACGCCTCGGACCTGAGCCTGGATCTCGTGAAGAACCTCGAGATGGCCGACTCCGAGTCACAGCGGATCACGCACTTCGCCCCGGTGGTTCAGCTCAACGGGGAGTACGTGATCTTCCTCGATCAAAAAGAGATCTCCCGGCTCCCGGCGGGTGAGGCCGAAGCGCTCACGGCCCTGGAGACTGCTCTGAAGGAGCGCCACGAGCAGCTCCCGGAAAAAGAGCGCAAATCCGAAGCCGGAGCGCTCATTAACCTCGTCTTCGACCGCGAAACTGACTACGTGAAGATCGAAAAGATCATGGCAAGTTCGGCGAAGGTCGGTTTCACCCAATTCAAATTTATCGTGAAAGGGACTAACTGATGAAGTCGTACCGCTATGCCCTCGTCCTAAGCTACCTGATCTCATTTCCCACCGTGGCGCAGACCATGCCCGCGCGCTGGAACGAACTCATGAAGCTCGTGCGCACCGAGACGGAAATGCTCGAGAAGGCGCGCAAGCAGGGGGACGAGGTCCACTATCGCTTGCTCGAGCTCTATTCCGAACGCCTGAAGCTCGTGCTCGAGCGCGAGAACAAGGCCTTCCTTGAAGCGAAGGATGGCCAGAAGCATAATCGCAAAGACATCTACTTTACCGAATCGCTCCGGCAGTACACTGAGACGCGCGCCTTCGGTGAGAAGCTCTTGGCGAAGTACCCTGATTCTCCGCGCCGCGGGGCCATGTATTATACTCTGGCACTGAACTCGCGCGACTACGGGCGCGATAAGCGGACGGAGAAGTACCTCCTCGAAGCCCTGAAACTTATCAAAGACGGAACACCGCTTCGTCACCACGCGGAGACGTCGCTCGCGGACTTCTACTACAACGAAAAGCGCTTCCCTGAATCGATCCGCTACTACGAGAAAGTCGTCCGCGATGATTCGGATGACTGGAAGCCTAAGCACCTTCTGAACCTCGGCTGGTGTTACCTCAAAACGAATCGCCACGACGAAGCCATTGACTCCCTTAAGCTTGCCTACAAGCTGAGTAAGGACTCGCGCTACGTCGACATCTCCGAGCAGACGCTCCAGCACCTGGCTCCCTTCTTCGTCTTTGGTAATCGCATCGACGATGGCCGCGAGTTCTACGTGAAGAACGAGAAGGACCCAATCGTCCACCTCATCTCGCTCGCCAAGCGTGCCGCTGATAAAGGCCACGGTAAAGAAACCGAGGTCATCCTCAAGACCTCACAGGAATTGATCGACTCGCGCGGCTTGATCCAACATCAAGAAGACCTCATCCTCTACGAACTTTCGTTCTACCGCACCTACAAGCGCTGGGACGATCACTTGCGGGTGTCGCAGAAGCTCCTGGACCTCCACAAGCGCCAGCTGCGCGAGCCGCAGCTGAAGCTCGTGAAGGCGAAGGACGACGGCATCGAACAGGTGCGCTCTGTCGCCGGCTACTTGCAGCTCCAGACCGCCAAGGACGTGAAGAAGGGGACGAACGAGTTCGCCACGCGCGACCTCACGCGCACCGTGAGCTACTTTAACCTCCTGCGCGAGCTCGATGCGGAGAAGAAGGACGAGTACGCCTACTTCATCGGTGAGACTTTCTACGCCGTGAACCAGTTCCCGGAGGCCGCCAAGGCGTACCGCCTGGGCCTTCAGGACTCAAAGGCCCAGGCAAAACCTGACAGTGCTCGTCAGCGCAAGATCCTCAACTCCCTCCTTGCCCTCACGGGCGAAGAGGTGCTCGAGAAGAGAGCGCAGACAGAACTTTTGACTTACACCTACGAGAACCACGTCGACATCTTCCCGAAAGACGACATGAGCCTCAAGATCTATCCGAAGCTCTTCCAGCTCCACCGCCAGGCCAAGGCCGACGACGCGGCCGTCAGTGCGCTCGAGCGCTACCAGAAGAGCTACCCGGGGGACCTCTCGAAGCAGCAGGAGCTGATGAAGCTCTTGATGGATGACTTCATCAAAGATAAGGCCGTGATGAAGATCACGCACTGGATCGGTGAGTTCAAGAAGGGCTTCCTGAAGTTCGACGCCAAGACCATCGAGCAAACCAAAATCATCCTGGGCCAGATCCTCTTCGTCACCGCGCAGGAGCAGGTGGCCCGGGGCCAGCGCCAGGAGGCCCTGAAGACCTTCGAGGACGTCTACAAGACAACGATCTATCCGACGAAGGTTCGTGCCCTCGCCGGGATTCAGGCCGCCGACCTCGAGCTCGACCTCGCCGACCCGGTGGGCGCGATCCCGTGGATGGAGAAGTCCCTGGAGCTCCTCGCGAAAAAGGAACTCGACGAGAAGACGCCGCAGCTGACGGCGATGATCGAGCGCATGGCCTACATGCGCGAGTTCCGCGGCGCCGTTCGCATGGCCGACTCTCTCCTCAAGAAGTCCTGTGCCACGCAGTCCAAGGCGCAAGATCGTCTGTGGGAATTATCTGCAAACTTCCACCTGGTGCTGGCCGATGACTGGATCACGAAGCAGAACTTCGACGACGCCGCCAAGTGCGCGTCTTCGCCGGAAGTCGTCAGCAAGGTCGCGGGCCAGATCCTCTGGTACTACTGGGATCAGAACGACGTATCGCGGATGACCTCTTTCTGGAGTGCGAAGAAGAAAGTCTTGAGCAAAGACGAATACGTGTCCTACTTACTTGATCTTTACTGGGACCAGAACGAAGCTGGGCAGCGGGACCTGCGCCGTGAGTTCCAGAGCGTGAAAGACCATCCGAAGATGGCCGCACTGATGGATGATTTCAAGAACCAGGAGCGCTTCTTCAAGCGCCGCCAGGAGATCCTCACCCTCGGTCTCGTGGAGGCGGATAAGCCCTTCGACCCGGAGGCCTTTAACCCGAAGCTTGAGAAGTTCCTCCTCGAGATAAAGAAAGTGGGAGAGGAAGTGAAGCCACTTCTCACCAGCGAACACGGAAAGATCCGGGAGCAGACCAACCAGCAGCTCCAGGGGTTCTACGCGAACGTGGCGGATAAGCTCCAAACACTGAAGCCTCTCCACGAGGACAAGGACTTCGTTCTATCGTTCGTCTCCGAGATGCACAACATCGCCAAAGTTTTCCAGACCAAGGTCGTCGACTTCAAGCAGGCCAAGCGCATGCCCTCGGGCGACTTGGAGTTCGCCTCGCCCATGCAGGCAAGCATCAGCATCACGACCATGGACCAATTCCCTGCCGGAGGCCGTAAATGAGATCACCGATTGTCATCGCCGCACTGCTTGTCCTTGGTGCCTGCGCCTCGAAGCCCCACCAGAACCTCGTCGTCGATCAGGACTCTGGTCTTTTTAAGAACGAGAGCCTGTGGCGCGTCGCGGGCCGTGAAGCGCAAGAAGCCCAGTGGCTCAGTAACTGCTACCAGGGGGATCTCGACGGTTTCACACAGAAAGCTCGGCAACAATACGGTAAAGAAGCGAAGACCTCGCAGTATTGGTCGTGGGTCGGTAACTGCCTCGCCTGGCACAATGAGCTGCGCGAAGCACGCTTTTTCCTGGGCATGGCAGAAGAGCTCGCCAAAACCAAAGAAGAGCAAGCGCTCGTGAAGAATAACCTCGCGGTGGTGTACATCCGCCAGGGACGCGTATCAAAGGCCTATGACCAGCTGGCCCACGCCCGTGAACTGGCACCGCAGTTTGTGACGCCGGCGTTTAACCTCGCTCAACTTTATGTGTCTCAGAACTTGAACCAAGAGGCACTGAAGATCCTCAATCAAGCGCCGTTCGAGAAGAGTAGTGACTCGGAGATCCTTCACTTGAAGGGGCTCGCATTCATTCAGCTCGGTCAAGTCAAGGCCGCTGCGACCCACTTGTCGCAGATCCCACCGAAGTTTCACTCACGGGAGGACTTCGCGCTGACGCTCGCCAAGTGGCACCTCCTGGAGGGCCGCCCGGCGCAGACCGTCGAGCTCATCGATAACCTTAAACCGACCGGACTGAGTATTCCGCAGAAGCTCGCGGAGCGCCTTGAGCGCGAAGCGAAGCAACAGCTGGTAGCATTGGAGGCCAAGTAAGATGGCAGTAAGGCCACACAGGACATTCTTTCGCCTGGCGGGCATGGACGCCAGAGCAAAAGAGGCCCCCGTTCTGAATCGCTCAAAACTCTTGGTCGGTTCGGACGCGCGCTGTGATGTCGTTCTTGATGTGAAAGGAATCTCTCCGCAGCACTGCTACCTCATGGTGGCCGGTGAGAGTTTGCGGGTCCTCGACCTCGCGAGTACGAACGGAACTTTTGTGAATGGTCGTCGCGTGCGCGACGGAGAACTGTTTGTCGGTGACACGCTCACCATCGGTGATCTCGCGTTTAACCTCGAGGCCTTCGAGGACTCACTCGCGTTCGTCGACTGCGAAGCCGAGGTGGCGTCTCTGGCGATGGCCGTGGCACAGGCGCACGTCCACGTTCCCGATCGTGCGGGACTCACGCTCGTCGACCAGGAGTACTGCGACCTCACACTTAAAGCGTCGTCCGCGGACCTCATCCAGAAGCCACCGTTCTACCTTCACGGTGACGTCGACGGAGAGGCGCTCGATTCGACCGTGGCACCCTTGGACCTCGTTCAGGACCATCCCGATAACCGGCTCGAGGTGATCGTTTATTCTTCCGGCCAGGTGCTCGACATCCAGTTCGTTGACCTGAAGTCGCAAGACATCGTGCTCTCGCCACAGATGAAGACGGGGGCGATTTGGTTCCCCGGGATCAGCGTCGATACGACTCTTGTGAAGCACGACAAAGGCCGCTGGCAGGTCAACCAGCCAGAGGGCTTCGTCACATCGGATAAGCTCGAGCTCTCGCGCTCGCATCTTCTCTTCACCTTCGGCGTGCACCAGATCTCTCTGCGCCTCGTCGAGCAGACCTTCAAGGTGAAGCCACTTCCGTTCCTGTGGCGCGATCGTTTGTTCTACAAAGAGGCCGCAAAAGTCACGGCCAGTGTCTTTATTCCATTCTTGCTTCTTCTGCTGATTTCCATTCCGGAAAAAATGCCAGAGGAAGTGAAGCAGCTGACCATCGTTTACAAAGCGGTTCAGAAGACCGACGGAGAATCGGCCCAGCAGCTGGCCGCGACGGAGGTCACCTCGAAGACCGAAAATACCGGTCAGAAGGCGACTGAACAGACCAAGGCACAGCCGCAGATGGCGGCCGCCGCCGCAGCCGCTCCGGCCGCAGCCGCCGCCGCTCAGGCCGAATCAAGTCCAGCGCCCTCGAAGCCTAAGGCCTACAAGTTTAATTCCAGCGTGAGCCTTGACTCGGTGGTCTCCGACGCCTCTCCGGCCGAGTCTGCCGGCACGGGTCGCGGTCCGGCCTCTGTCGCGAAAGGCATCGGCGCCTCTTCGTCAGCACTTTCGGGCACGGGCACCGGAACCGCTATGGGCGTCGGCAAGCTCGGCAGCGACGCCTCGGGTTCCGCTGCGTCCTCTGCGGGGGCCAAGGGCCTTGTGTCGAAGAAGGGCTTCGACCACTCGTATCTTGAGCCGAAGACCGTGGTACTCGGGTCCATGGACCCCGAACTGTTGCGCAAGATCTTGCAGGAGTACTTGCCACAGTTCCGGCACTGCTATCAGCAGGAGTTGATGGCGGCTTCAAAAGACATCAAAGGCGTCATCGACCTCGACTTCCAGATCTCTCCCGAAGGCCGTGTGGGACGGGCCGACATCAAGGCGAAGGACGCGCGCTTCTCCCGCAAGGGAACTGACTGCATGGCGAACGTGCTGAAGATCATCGAGTTCCCGAAGCCGAAGGGCGGCGGTGTGGTCGATGTCCGTCAGCCGCTTAACTTCTTCGCTGAGACAGAGAAGATCTAGAATTGAGGATTTCCGAACTCACGATGGGCCGGAAGGGGAGAGATCCCTTTCGGCTTGTTTTTTTTCTGCAACGGTTTGGGGACAGGGACCAGGGACTTCGCGGCCGGAGGAGCCTCGTTGAAGCTCTTTTCCAGCACCCAGGCACCACCTCGCATCGTGTATTCTCGGATCTGAGGTACGCGGCCCTGGCGCCCTTTAAGTGTCATGCGCAGACGCAGGGGCTCGCCCCAGAGAATGTCGACCTGGCCCCAGTGAAGACCGATGAAGGGCCTCGAGTAGAGGCGACGCACGCTCGCGCGCAGGGGTTTGCGGACGGTGTGAGTTAGTCCTGAGGACATGAACTCCACGAAGCCTCGGTGCTCGAAGAAGTGACCGAAGTGTTTGTCACCGGTGAGGATCACGATGCCTTTCTGGCGATGCTTCTCTAGGAGTTCCATCAGACGTTCAAATGACGCCGCATCGTCGCGCCATTCTTCTGAGAGCGGCACACTTCGGGACAACACCGAGAGACCCGACACGATGAAGTGGATCTTCGCTTGCGAGAAGGTGAGTTCGTCGTCAAGCCAGCGCCACTGCTCTTCGCCGAGAATGTCGCCGGGGCGCTTGTGGTAGCGGTTATCGAGGAGGATGAACTTCACCTGCTGGTCCTTTGGCCCCAGCACTTCGGAGTGGTAGACGCCCTCGCGCACACGGCGCACGTCGTTCGCGCTGACCCCGAGGAAGTCGAGGAAGCGCTCCTGGGAGATCTGTTTGTGGCGATAGTTCGCGCCGCCGTCGTTCTGGCCATAGTCATGATCATCCCAGGTGCCGAGCATCGGCACGCGCTCTCGCAGCTTATGGAAGCCGGGGTTTTTCAGTTGATCTTCGTACGGGATCCTGAGGCCCGCGGGCGTGGCTTCGCTCGGGGGATAAACGTTATCTCCGGCCCAGATCCAGAGCTGGGGATCTGTGGCCAGTATCTCGCTCCAAAGTGGTTGCGGTTTGTAGTGCCGGTTACACGACCCAAACGCGAAGCGATCAACGCGCTCAAAATTTTTGAGCGGCACCAAGGCCCTCGCGTGTAACGAGGCGAATAACGAAATGAGCCAGATGAAGCGCATAAGGGTCGCAGTTTAGCTGCCCCAAAACGCTCTTGGCCAGAGTTACGCTGCGCGAAGACGCTCTTTCGAGGCGGCTTTTTGGTTCTTTTCTTTCACAAGATCGATGACGGACTTGAGGGGCCGTTCTTTATGAGGCCGATTGTAGTAGCTGATGATCTGGCGATCGAAATAGAGCTTGAGCCGCTCGAAGAATGGATAGAGTTTTCTGAAACCAAACTCCACGGTTTCCGTCTGGGTGTGAAACACCAGACGGTGGTTGGCCGGCCACAGTTTCTTCTGCAGTTCCACGTGCGTGAGAGTCGAGTAGTGAATGACTTTCGCACTCTCCCACTTCTTTCCCGTCAGCGTCTTCCACAGTCGCGGATAAAAAATAACCTTATCTTCGTACACGTCCATTTGCAGACTGAAGCTCTTGAGAGAGTAGAGAATCACGTGGCCTCCGCGGTTGTGGTGAGGGCGTTTCGGTGATTTTCTCCTAGGGATGAGCGGGTTTTTTGAATTTCATCAAAAGATTTTTTCAGCAACAAATTCACTTCACGCCCTGGGGGCCACATTCAATTTGGAAAAGAGTCTGTCATCATTTGTCAGGTGTTATGTCGCAATAGATTAAGTGCTGAATACTCGTTCATAGATTCGCGTTATGATGGATTTAATTGACTAAATAAGTGGGAGAACAGGGGGGTGAGACGCAGAGATGATGTAAGATTGAGCGTCGGGATTTTGTCGCTACCACAATATGTAGTATTTTTATCTTGGCGAATACCCCAAACACCACTAGCCTAAATGTAAGCGCACACACATCGCGAGAAACCTAAAGCAACTTTTCAAGAGGAGAAGTTATGAACACCGAACCGCTACTCACACCCACCAATGACCGTTTTGTTTTGTTCCCAATCAAGGACCACGCGATCTGGGATATGTATAAAAAGGCCATGGCCAGTTTCTGGACGGCAGAAGAGATCGATCTCTATTCTGACTTGAAAGACTGGGAAAATCTCAATGACCAAGAGCGTCACTACATCTCGCACATCTTGGCCTTTTTCAGTGCTTCTGACGGCATCGTGAATGAGAACCTGGCGCTCCGTTTCTACAACGACGTGCAGTCTCCCGAAGCTCGCTCATTCTACGGCTTCCAGATCGCCATGGAGAACATCCACGCCGAGACTTACGGTCTTTTGATCGACACTTACATTAAAGATGAAAAGCAGAAGCAATATCTGTTTCACGCCATCGACAATATCCCGTGCATCAAGAAAAAAGCCGACTGGGCTCTGCGCTGGATTTATTCCAACGATAACTTCGCCGAGCGCCTCGTTGCGTTCGCTGCCATCGAGGGAATCTTCTTCTCTGGATCGTTCTGCTCGATCTTCTGGCTCAAGAAGCGTGGCCTCATGCCAGGCCTCACGTTCTCGAACGAACTCATCAGCCGCGACGAAGGTCTTCACACGGACTTCGCGTGTCTTCTGTACCGTGATCACATCCAAAATAAGCCGTCACAGGATCGCATCGAAGCTCTGATTCGCGAAGCCGTCGAGCTCGAGCAGGAATTCATCACCGAAGCCCTCCCGGTCTCGCTCATCGGCATGAACGCCGACATGATGAAAGAGTACATCCGCTTCGTCGCTGATCGCCTCATGCGCACGCTCGGCTACGGCGACATCTACGGCGCGAAGAACCCCTTCGATTGGATGGAACTCATCAGCATGCAAGGCAAAACGAACTTCTTCGAGAAGCGCGTCGCCGAGTACCAGAAAGCGGGAGTGATGAACTCCACGAAAGCCGATAGCGGCAATGCTTTCGAATTCTCAACTTCAATGGATTTTTAGGAGACTGTCATGTTTGTTACTACTCGTTCTGGAAAACGCGAACCCGTCCAATTCGACAAGATCACTCACCGCATCTCGCAGCTGGTGTATGGCCTCGACCAAGACCACGTGGACTCGACGCAGGTCGCAAAACGCACCATTCAGGGACTCTTCGACGGTATCACCACCGAAGAACTCGATAATCTCTCGGCTGAAGTTTCGGCCTACATGACGTCTGTTCACCCGGATTACGCGCGCCTAGCAGGCCGTATCGCTGTGGCGAACCTGCACCGCTCGACGCGTGATAGCTTCACCGACACCCTCGGTGTGCTCTACAACTTCGAGAACGCCTTCACGAAGGAGAAGTCGCCGCTGATCTCCGAGGAGCTCTACGGCTTCGCGCTGGAGCACAAGAACCGCATCGACGCGGAGATCGCGTACTCCCGCGACTACGAGTTCGACTACTTCGGGTTCAAGACTCTCGAGCGTTCCTACCTGCTGAAGGTCAACGGCAAGATCGTCGAACGTCCGCAGCACATGTTCATGCGTGTGGCCCTCGGCGTTCAGCTGGGCAACATCGAAGAAGCGATGAAGACCTACCACCTCATCTCCGAGGGCTGGTTCACTCACGCCAGTCCTACGCTCTTCAACGCCGGCACCAACAAGCCGCAGATGTCGTCGTGCTTCCTGCTCAGCATGAAAGACGACTCGATCGAAGGCATCTACGAAACGGTTAAGCAGTGTGCGCTCATCTCGCAGTCGGCCGGCGGCATTGGCCTTGCAATCCACAACATCCGCGGCAAGGGCTCATTCATCAAAGGCACCAACGGCACTTCAAACGGTATCGTTCCGATGCTTCGAGTCTTTAACGACACGGCCCGCTACGTCGACCAGGGCGGCGGCAAGCGCAAGGGCGCCTTCGCCATCTACCTCGAGCCGTGGCACCCGGACTTCGAGGACTTCCTCGACCTCAAGAAAAACCACGGTAAAGAAGAGTTGCGCGCCCGTGACCTCTTCTACGCCATGTGGACACCGGACCTCTTCATGAAGCGCGTCGAGCAAGACGGCGTCTGGAGCTACTTCTGTCCCAACAAAGCTCCGGGGCTCTCGGATTGCTGGGGCAAAGAGTTCGAAGCGAAGTACGAGCAGTACGAAAAAGAAGGCCGCGCCAATAAGACCGTAAAGGCCCGCGACCTCTGGTTCAAGGTCATCCAGTCGCAGATCGAGACCGGTGCGCCGTTCATGCTTTTCAAGGACCACGCCAACAGCAAGTCCAACCAGCAGAACCTCGGGACCATCAAGTCGTCGAACCTGTGCACAGAGATCATTCAGTACACGTCTGAGAAAGAAGTGGCCGTGTGTAACCTCGCCTCGATCGCTCTTCCGATGTACGTGACAAAAGAGGGCACCTTCGACCACAAGAAGCTCTTCGACGTCACCTACCAGGTGACGCGGAACCTTAACCGCATCATCGATCTCAACTACTACCCAGTGGAAGAGGCGCGCTACTCGAACCTCAAGAACCGTCCGATCGGTTTGGGTGTCCAGGGCCTCGCTGATACGTTCTTCAAGATGCGGATGCCCTTTGACTCGGCCGAAGCTCGCCAGTTGAACAAGGACATCTTCGAGACCATCTACTTCGCTTCACTGAGCGCTTCGTGCGATCTCGCTAAAGAAAACGGTGCCTACGACTCCTACGCCGGATCGCCGGTCTCGAAGGGGATCCTTCAGCACGACATGTGGGGCGTCGAGGACACGAAGAAGCACGACTGGAAGGGCCTGCGCGCGAAGATCAAGCAGTACGGAATCCGCAACTCGCTTCTCCTTGCGCCGATGCCGACGGCTTCGACGTCGCAGATCCTCGGGAACAACGAGTGCATCGAGCCGATCACGTCGAACATCTACACCCGCCGCGTTTTGGCCGGTGAGTTCGCGGTCGTGAACAAGTTCTTGGTGAAAGATCTTATTAAGCTTGGTCTCTGGAACGATCAGATGAAAGACAAGATCATCGCCCACAACGGTTCGGTCCAGTACATCGAGGAGATTCCTCAGGAAGTGAAGGACCTCTACAAGACCGTATGGGAGATCAAGCAGAAGTCGATCCTCGAGATGGCGGCCGATCGCGGCGCCTACATCGACCAGTCGCAGTCGCTCAACATCCACATGGAAGACACAAACTTCGGGAAACTCTCGAGCTTGCACTTCACCGCGTGGAAGCTGGGTCTCAAGACTGGTATGTACTACCTCCGCACTCGTCCGGCCGTGGATGCGATCAAGTTCACGATCAAGCAGCCAAACGTTCAGACGGCGCAGCCTGCGGTTGTACCGGGCGTGACAGTGGCCGAACAAGAAGCGGCGATGATGTGCTCACTGGATAACCCAGAAGACTGCGTCAGCTGCGGAAGCTAGTTTTCTCTGACCCATAGGTTTGGGTCGCGGTTCACGGGGACAGAAGATGTGTGAGTCTTCTGTCCCTTTTTTTTTATTCCGCGAGCACGAGGGACGAGAAGGTCTCTGCGGCCGGATGCTCCGGCCCGAGCTTCTCGCGGAGGTCGCGCTCGATGAAGTCGATCGCCACCGCGAGGTTGTATCCGTCCTCGTTGATGCCGTAGGCACTCTGGGCGTGCACCACGCCGATGACCTCGCCGGCGGGGTTTAGTAGCGGTCCACCGGAGTTGCCATTGTGAACCGGGGCGTAGAAAGAGACGAAGCCCGTAAAGCGACGGGCAACGCCGCGGCCCGCGGAGTAGTGGATGCCGAGGCC
>JBKHVY010000030.1:0-15329 GCA_046569805.1 Bacteriovoracia bacterium
TCCTGATTGGTGCCTCGGCGCTTTCCCCACTGGCCGCGCTTCTTCTTCCAGTCCTTCCGCTTCTCTTGAAACTTCGCGATCTGCTCTTCGTTCAAGAGGCCTCGGATCTCGAGCATCATGTCGAGCTGGGAGCGCTTCTTTTCGCTCTGGAGTTTCTGAAGTGCTTCGAACTTAGCGATGATCTGTTCTTTCGATGCCTTCGGGTCTTTCATGGTGGCCTTGAACTCGTCGCGAGCGGCTTTGATTTTCTCGCGGCTCGCCTGGTGGAGGGCTTTCTTTTTCTGTCGGATCTCTTTCATCTTCGCGATTTGCTCATCGTTGAGCCCGAGCTCCTCGCGCATTTTTCCACCGTCACGAGCACCGTTCTCGCGCTTGGCATAGGCGACTGAAGTGGCGACAAGAAGGCAGAGGGAGAGGGCAACGTGTTTCATGAGAACTCCTTTGAAACGTGTGCTCATTAGACGAATCATACCGCAGATCGGTTCATTTGAGTGAAGAGGGCTCGTGAAATTAACCGGTTGGGTGTCTAGGTCTTGGCAGCATTTGCCCGTGAATTGAGCCCATAAATTGCAGATGAGATAATCCTCAAATCGGGATGTTTCTGGGAGGGGCATCCTTCAACGCCGCAACCAGGAAGGTGCCGCTTGAAATCTACTCTCGTCTCTTGTCTTCTGCTCATTTTTTTTGTCGCCTGTCAGCCCGCGCCCGATGTCTGTGAGACACAATCCGTCGAGGCGGAAACGGCGGAGGGCAACCTCGAAACCTCCACTGCCTGTGCCGCTCCCGAAGAGCCGAGCGATGAAGTGGTAGAGGTCCCCGCGATCGAGGAGCCCCTCGATTCGGGGGTTCCCTTCGAGGCCTCGATTTTCGCTGCGAATGTCAGTTACACCAACTTTACCTCGGCAGACATGGACAAGGTGGAAGCGGCCATCCTGGCGATCCAACAGATTATTCGAACTCCTGAATTTAAGAAGCGTGTGCTCGAGCACTCCTACCAGGGCGTGTTCCAGTTCGTCGATAACCGTGGGTTTTCGAATGCCGAAATCTACCAGTTGCTTCTCGATGGAAGTGAGACTCTTCTTCCGAACAAGAACAGTGCGATGGACCTTCAGCTTGAGTTGTATACGAACTACTCAACGAGCACCGTCGGTTATACCTATCCGAACACTCTGAAGATTTGGATGAACCGCAAGTTCTTCGACACCTACGATACTTCCCAGGTGGCGCGGAACATCTTCCACGAATGGACGCACAAGCTGGGCTTTGGTCATGACTCCAGTGCCACAGCGAGGCGTCCGTATTCAGTGCCCTATGGGTTGGGCTCGATCGTTCAGGACTTGGTCATGAACTTGTGATCCACGACCTTAAAGATCGCCATCCCGACGAGCATTGATCCGACGAAGATGATGATGTTTTGAAGCCCACTCGCTGCGGCGACGATGCCCGGGCCTGGACAGATCCCGGCCCAGCCCCAACCGATGCCGAAGAGGGCGGCGCCAGCGAGTAAGCGGGCGTCGATGTCTTTGCGTGTGGGGATGTGGAACTTCGTATCGAGGAGCGGCGAAGAGCGCTTCTTGATCATTAAGTAGAAAACGCTATGGACGGCGATGGCTCCAGCCATGACACCGATGAGCGCAGGGTTCCAGTTTCCGAAGACGTCGAGGAAGCCACGCACGAGGTGGGTCTGTGTCATGCCGCTAACGCCAAGGCCCAAGGCGAAGATCATTCCAACGATAAATGAAATGAGAAGTTTCATAGTGTACCTCTTAGGAATTTGAAGACCAGGACGCTGATGACTCCGAACACAATGAACGTAACGGTCGACATCATCGAGCGAACAGAAAACCGAGAGATGCCACAGACGCCGTGGCCGGATGTGCAGCCGTTACCGAGAAGTGTTCCGAACCCGACGAGAAGGCCCGCGATGACGTAGTCGATGGTAAGAGCGTTTGACTGTTGCTCAAGCGACTGGGGAAGAAAGATGCGAAGGAGGACAGCACCCGCGACGAGGCCAACGATGAAGAATGCGCGCCAGCCGACGTCGCCTTTCTGTGGCTGGAGGGTTCCACCAATAATGCCACTGATGCCGGTCACGCGACCGTTGAAGAGGAGCATCAGACTGACGGCGATGCCAATCATGGCACCACCTATGAGTGCGTTTATCATAGCTTTCCTTTTTGTTGGAGTGCGGTTGAGAGTTCAAACCAAGAATGATTAAGACGATATGCTTGAAGGCCCTTCTGCCGAAGTCCGTTCACGACGAAGGACGAGAGTGCACAGAAGCGGCCACGGCAGAACACGAGAATGATCTTATCGCGCGGAAGCTCGGCCAGACGCGCATCAAGTTCGCTGTGCGGGATTTGATAGAATCCGCTCGATTCCGTCAGTGCCGAGAGAGCGAGCTCATCCTGGGGCCTAACGTCCAGGGCGATGGCACTTCCGTTTGCGAGAAGATCTAGTGTCTCGCTCAGGGAGTGAGTCCAGTTAAGGGTTTCGTGTTCGCTCGCCACTTTGAGTGCGGGATGAACTTGTTGGATGAAGTCCTGGCAAGATTCCCAGAAACTATGAAGCGCGGGATGGAGCGAGTAGAGGCGGTGCTGGCCTCGGCCTTCAACGTTGACAATTTCCTCCGCGAGCATTTTACGTAGATGCATCGACGTGTTGGCCACGGACTGCTGGATCTTAAGTGCTAAAACTTCAACCGTAAGCGGGGACTGCGAGAGATAGTGAAGGAGCTTGAGGCGCACGGGTGCCCCCAGGCTTGCCATCATCTGGGCCATCTTTGAGAAGATGGCTTCCTGCTCGGATTTGAGCGTTTGTAGTGGCAGGTTTTCAACGTAACTACTCATAAAAACAACTATATCACAGTATATTCAATAAATCAATTGAATATTTAAATAAGGCTGCTATTCTTAATTCATGAGCATTTTCTTATCCGGATTATTGATTGGGGCGGTCATGGGGCTAACGGGCTCCGGAGGCGCACTCGTAGCGATTCCGCTGTTCATGTACGTGCTCTCCATGGGCCTTAAAGAAGCTACCGGTTTTTCATTGGTGGCCGTGATCTTAGCGGCACTGATCAATCTTGTTTCTCAGTATAAGCGTGCGGACGCTAAGACTGCCGCACTTCTGATTCCCTTTTCTATTGCAGGCAGCTACTTCTCCATACCCCTGAAAGCACTCACGCCGGATCTTGTGATTGTGGGACTCCTGGCCCTTATCTCAATGTACAGCTTGTGGAGTGTGTGGAGCTCGACTTCGGTCACGACTGATGTCTCTGAAGCTCGACCTCCGCGCTGGGTTCTCACAGGTATCGTTGGCACCGGGCTCGGTGTCCTCACGACACTTACTGGTCTCGGCGGGGGAGTCCTTCTCATGCCGATCTTCGTCGGTCTCTTCAAGCTCCCCGCGCCCATGGCGGTAGCAACGAGTCTCGTGGCCGTCGCCCTATCGTCGATCTTTTCACTTGGATTCCAAGTCCAGGCCGGAGCGGCCCTGCCATCCGTCGAGCAGTTCCTATGGCTATCGCTCGGGATCGTGGTGGTCGCACAGGGCCTCAAGGTTCTCACTCAAAAGATATCTCAAGACACGATGGCGCTCACGCGCAA
Source organism: Bacteriovoracia bacterium (assembly GCA_046569805.1). GTDB lineage: Bacteria > Bdellovibrionota > Bacteriovoracia > Bacteriovoracales > Bacteriovoracaceae > UBA6144. The sequence continues at coordinate 3,609 of JBKHVY010000030.1, forward strand.
GATCGTTTTCACATTCGTCGTAATCTTTGCCATGATCAAAATAATAGGAGAGTCAGTATGAACATTCAGCACTTCTTCGATCCCGATACATACACCCTGACTTACGTCGTCTCCGATGAGAAAACAAAAGATGCGGTGATCATCGATCCGGTCTTGGACATCGATCAGGCGTCTGGTCTCATCGAAGACCGTAGCGTGAAAGCCGTGATCGACTTCGTCAAGGAAAAGGGGCTCAAGGTTCACGCCATCCTCGAGACACACGCGCACGCGGATCACCTGTCGAGTTCGCAAATCTTAAAGCAAGTCTTCCCGCACGCGAAGGTGGGCATCGGAGAGAAGATCAAGTTGGTGCAGGAAGTGTTTAAGGCGCACTTCCACATCGACTACGTTGCGACTGACGCTTCACAGTTCGATCTTCTTTTTAAAGATTTTGAGGTCGTGAACTTCGGAAGCCTTTCGATGAAAGCGATTCCGACCCCGGGGCACACCCCCGCCTGCATGAGTTTTCAGTTCGACGATGCTGTGTTCACTGGTGACGCTCTTTTCATGCCGGACTACGGCACCGGGCGCTGCGATTTCCCGAAGGGAAGCGCCAAAGACCTCTATCACTCTGTCGCGAAGAACCTTTACTCGCTCCCGGACTCGACGCGTGTGTTCGTGGGCCACGACTACATGCCGAACGACCGGGAGCTGCGCTACGAGACCACCATCGGCGAGAGCAAGACCTCGAATATCCAGTTGAAGGCCACGACTTCGGAAGCGGAGTACGTACAGTTCCGGGAAGCGCGGGACAAGACGCTGAAGGCGCCACGCTTGCTCCTTCCGAGTATCCAAGTCAACATCGACGCCGGTCACTTGCCTCCACGTGAGGAGAATGGCAAAAGTTACTTGAAGCTTCCACTCAATCCTCAACTGAGCTACGGTAAGCTCTAGGAGAAACATATGAAACTAAAACCTTTCGACCAGGGCGGAGTCCCTACTGTGCGCGTGACGTCCATGGAAGAGATCAAAGGGCTCGTTTTGATCGATGTCCGCAGGCCCGACGAATACGTGGGTGAACTCGGTCACATCGCCGGTGCGAAGCTCGTCACGCTCGGGCCCGAGCTCGAGCAGTTTCTTATGCAGGCAGACAAGTCCGCAGACACCCTCTTCATTTGCCGCTCCGGTGCGCGCTCCGCGAACGCGACGATGTTCGCGAAGCAACTCGGATTCACCTCCGTCTATAACCTCGAAGGCGGGATGATGAGCTGGAACGAACGCGGACTAACGGTCACGCGCTAGAGAAGCCACGCGTGAACGAGGATCGCCACGGCCGCGGCCATCATCACGGACCCGAGAGTTTTTTCGAGGGTTCGTGCCTGGATGCGGCCTACGATTTGATTGCCGATGAATGATCCGGCGAGAAACGACGAGGCGAGGGGGAGTGCAAGACTCCAGTCCAGCCGCCCACGTTGCCAGTGCGAGAAGGCCGCGGTGGCACTGGTGAAGACGATCATGAAAAGTGCCGTCGCCGTCGCTCGCCGCGCGGGCATCTTGAAGATCTTCAGCATCACCGGCGTCTTGATGATGCCGCCACCGATTCCAAAGAGCCCTGCCAAAACTCCCGAGAACCCTCCGAAGAGCGCGAGCGCGAGAAGGCCCGCGTGGTAGTGGGCGTGCTCTGACTTGCGTACCATGACGGGGGGAATATTGTTGAGTCGTTCCATGAGGCCCGCTTTCTGATTCGCCGGACGACCCCGCAAAATCCGAAGACCCATAACGGTCACTAAGATCGCAAACAAGGTCTCCAGAGGTCTCACGGGGAGCACGTTGATGAGCATGGCGCCAAGGATGGCACCCACAATGGTGGGGATTTCGAGGGCGATGCCGGCGAAGTAGTCGATGTGCTTGGCGCGAGCGTTGTAGAAGGTGGAGAGGAGTGCCGAGGGGATCAGACAGAAGGTTGTGACTGCGATCGCCGTCTTCAGTGGAACTCCGAGGAGGAGTACCAGGAGGGGAATCATGAAGATCCCACCGCCGAGCCCCACGAGGGTTCCGAGCGTGCTAAAGAATAAACCACCGGAAAGCGCGATGAGCCAGTGAGCGAGGCTAAGAGTCATGGATTTATTCTAGAGGAGAAAGGGCACCCTTGCGAGTGCCCTTTTGTGCGATAGCTAGTACTGCGAGATCTTTTCTGCGGCTTTCTTTAGGTTCAAGCGGCCACCGGTCACAGTTTTGTCTTTCAAGTCTGCGATCGGATCCACCGTCGAGAGCATGATCGCTTTTAGTTCACGAGCTGCTTCTGCTGGTTTTTGCTTTGAGAGTTCCGTGAAGCGTGCCGAAGCGACGCTGTGGAGGAAGCCGACCGCCCCCGCGACGTGTGGTGTCGCCATCGATGTCCCCGTGAGATTGCTTGCGCGGTTGCCGGGAACCGTCGAAAACACGTTTGTTCCTGGAGCACCGAGGTCGATCGTCGTCTTGCCCCAGCCGGCCTGATTGTAGAGACGGTCTTCGATCGTGGTATTCGTCACCGAGATGATGAAGTCAGATTCGCAGCTCGTCGGTACGTCTCCGGTGCGGTCGATGTCCCAGGCGACGTTGGCGGTGGCGGCGGCGGACAAGATGCCGGCCTGGCCCATGGCCTCGTAGATGTCATTCCAGATCTTGTACTGGCCATCCGAGCACCGGGCGCCATCGATACCAAAGCTCGAGTTCGTCACCACAACGTTTGCGCCTTGCTTACCGTTCGAGGCAAGCCAGCGCTTCTTCTGCTCGAGGACGTAGTTGTACCCGCGCAGGACGACCACCGCGTCTCCTGATGACGCCGCGACGGGCATGATTTTCACGTCCCAGTTCACGCCGGTGACGTGCTTCGAGTTATTGCCTTCCGCACCGGCGATGCCGGAGACGTGCGTCCCGTGCATCCCGCTTGGGATGTTGCCGGTGTTGGTGTATCCGTTCCAGCCGTAGACATCATCGACGTAGCCGTTGCCGTCGTCGTCTTTTCCGTTGCCAGCAATTTCCTCGGAGTTGATCCAGATGTTATTTCGAAGATCTTCGTGATTGATGTCGGTGCCGTTGTCGACGATGGCGACGACGATCTGTTCGCGGTCTGAGGTTTCTCCGCCGGTGCCGATCTTCCAGGCCTCCGGTGCGCCGATCTTCTGCGGGCCCCACTGCTGAGACCAGTTCGAGTCATTGGGAGTGACTGCCCGAAGCTGCATCTTTTGGTTTTCCATGGCACCGTCGACACCGGCCAGCGACTGGGCCTTCATGAGCGAGAGCGCAGAGCTCTTCTGGCCATCCTCGACGAGGTAGATGCCAAGGCTTGGAACGAGCGCTTCCTTGATGGTGAAGCCCGCGTGCGCGAGCGACTTCGTGTCCTTGGTTTTAATGATGACTTCGGCGGCCTGGGCCGAGGTGGCGATTAAGCTTGTGGCAAGCACGGCTTTAAGTAGGGACACGCGATCCTCCTTGATCAAGATTCTTCTCATCCGTAAGAAGCGGTATAGACTCATTATCTCTCTCTCGGAGAAGCGAGAAACGGGGCAGGATATGCCCTGAGTCATAATTATTTCATCTTGTTAGCTGAGTAGTCTGGAAGAAGAGTCGGTGACGTTTTTTTGACTGTGGCGGAAAGAATTGCCGTTTGAGGGAGTGACCTCCCTCAAACAGAGATTAGGGCTAGCGGAAAACCTTCAGGGCCCGGCGCCGTTCGCGCATGGCCGTGATGAACGAAGCGTGTGACCAAGTGAGCTCATCCGCAGAAACTTGATAACCGCTATGACGATCCCACTGCTCCGCCATGGCACCATCTGCACGTGAGTGGAAGCGGACACGCTCAACCAGAGCGTCGCCAGCCGCGATCTTCGACGGATCTCTCTTCAGGCGCGCGTTCTGGTAGTAGTACTCGGCCACGGCGAGTGTGGTGAGGATCCATGGGTTTCCTCCGTAGTACTGGTCTTCTGGATAGCGACCGAAGGCCGTGGCACCGATTCCGCGCTGGTTAACCGGATAGATCTGCGTGAAAGCACTGTCGAGTCGCTCGATGGTGCGCTTAAGCTTCACGTCGGTGATTTTGAAAGCAGCTGCTTCGCCGATGTGATTGAAAGCGAGCAAGATACTGATGTCGAGGTTCGAGTATTTATACGGGAGACCCTCAACACGATCGAGGGCAGTAATGAAGTGGCCGTTATGAATGAAATCCTTGAGACGGTTCTCAATCAGAATCGCTTGAAACGAATAGTACTCCGCAGCGCCACCGTCATTAAATAGTCGTGCGAGCTCTGCGCCTTCCACCAATGCCTGGCGCTGGGCCATGAGCGTGTAGAAGTGAGATGCCTTGACCTCCTCCCAGAGATCGAAGTTAGCCTCGGGCCAGCGGTGAGCCGTGTACTCGAGGTCGCGTTTAATCAGTGAGCGAGCAGGGATCTCGGCCTTGTAGAGTTTCGAGAGCTGCGCAGGCTTAGCGCCCTTCGCGAGAAGATGCTTGGCATGACGAACGAGGAACAGGGCACGCAGCGCGGGACCGTCGTTCTGCGGACGACCCCAGGGACCCGTGTAGCCCGTGCCATCGACGTTGTACTTCGGTTCGCCGAGATCAGAGAGCGTCGCTTGGTCTTGAATGTAATGAGAGAAGTCGATGTACTGATCGATGTGCGTTTTGAGTTCCGCAGACGGGGCTTGGCGCTCTTCGACCATGAGGACGTCCATGACCAAGGCCGCATCCCGGACCCAATGGAAAAAGTAGTCAGGGTCCCGGCGCTGAGGGGAGGCGATGACTGTACCGGTGCGAGCACCCTCGGGCGAGAGGTTCGCCTTGAGCTTTTGCCAGGACACTTTCTCCTGGGTCGCCATCCAGGACTCGAGGTCCGTGGCCTGGGTAAGAGGGATAAAGGCCGAAGCGGCGACGAAAAGTGTGAAGAAAAATGTTTTCATGGCCCAAGACTAGCCACAGGAGCCTCTTCTGGCAATGTTCACGAGTTGTGTAATACCAAGGAAATCCGTAGCTTGGACGCAAGTGTGTTTAATTTTTAGGGGGGCCTTAGATTGCCGGCGTCACTGTGCTAGCTTGCGTCTCCATGAAAGGGTTTCTGTCTATTTTTTGTCTGCTTCTGGCCTCTGTGAGTGCGGCGCGTGCGCAATCTGGAGACCCGTCTATTCTTGTGCAGAGTCGCTTTAATCACGAATGGAGCCCCGTCTTCTTAAATCATTTGCGCTCCGTGATCATCCAAAACGATATCCCCGATCCGTACCAGCGCACTTTCGAGAAGCCGCTGGTCTTCGACCTCGGGTCACAGGTGAAGGGCCTCTCGGAAGAGGGCGAGAACTGGTTCCGGCTGTTTCAGCAGTTCCTCAAGATCGACCTCCTGCGCTCCGAGTTCAAGCTCGTCATCGAGGGCCTCAACTACAAGGTCGGAAACCTCGACGCCGACATCACGCCGGCGAACGCGTACGGCGGCATGCTGTGGAAAATGGAGCACAACATAAGTGACTTAGGCCTCGGTGCTCATCGCATGGCCTTGCAGGTCTCGCTCCACTCAGTATCTGGGCAACCCATCGTTTTTAGCATCGACCTCATGGACATGATGCTGGACCTCGAGGGCCTTACGGTTCCGGCCCGGGCGGTCTGGAGCTCTTCGATCTTTGAGGAAAAGGTCGGAGTGAGTCTCGACCAAGTCGATCTTCGTCAGGCCTTGCAGAAGATGCACGGAGAGGATCAGAACGTGCGCCTGAGTATCCGTGACGTCGAAGTTCCTCCCGTCGAGATCCGAATTGGGAATCGCCGCGTTCGGATCGAACCGACGAAAGTCCGGAATTGGATCCTCGCGAACCAAGTGCAGATGAAGAAGTTCATCCTCGACGTGATTGTGCTCAAGAACCTCGACGCCTTCGAAGACATCACCGGCGATGAGGATCTGATGGTGAATTTGAACCGTCACTTTTATGCACCCAGTGAGGTCCTCAGCGCCGCCATCTCCATCAATGATATTTCCACTCAGCGAGGCCAGGTTCAGTCACGCCTCGACGGTGTCTTCTGTGTTCCTCGTGATGCCACGGACTTGAAGTCCTGTCAGGAGTCTGCGCCTCGGAATCCGCGCGTCGATCGCGTGGGCATCAACTACCAGGCCTCGGTCTCGAAGATCTTCGAGGACCTCGAGCAGAAGAACGCCAACATCATCGTCTCTCTGAGCGAAGCCTACCTGAACCAAGCTGCTGCAGCGGCGATCAAAGCGGGGCTTCTGAATGACGCCTTTGATGATGAGATCAGTCTTGCTAGTGGTGGCGTGATGATTCATCTCGACCGTAAGGGCGACGTGTTCCACGGGTATCTTCACCTCAATAACACCATGACAGATTGGTACCGACGTTTCACTGGCCGCAGTGTGATCACTTTCCCAATTCGACTTGGGGTCAAGCTCAAGCTTGAGCAGGTCGAGGGTGTTCCGACACTGATGATCGATATCGTTGAGGCGGAGGCCCCGACGCAACTCTTATTGAGCGGAGCGCCAGAGATGGGAATGCCAACCACCATAAATACGGTTCCGCGCTTCCGCAACCGAGTCGTGGAGAAGGTGCAGGTCGCAGTGAAGAAGTTCCAGGGCCTACGCTTAGCTGCAGTGCCCATGCCCTTTCTCAAGGGCACATTCTTCGAGCGCACGCAGTTCATGAGTGACGGCTTTGGCCGCGCCAACGCACTTTTCAAGGTAGATGAAAAGCGCGGTTTCAAGTAAGCTCACTGCATGACTAAAATCACCGTCGCCCCCGAAGACCAGCTCCGCGAAATCCGCCGTGGAGTCCACGAGATTCTCCCGGAAGAAGAGCTCCTAAAGAAGCTTCAGAAAAGCTTCGCGAAGCAACAGCCGCTGAAGATCAAGTTCGGTGCCGACCCGTCGCGCCCGGACATCCACCTCGGACACACGGTTGTGTTGCAGAAACTGCGTCTCTTACAGGACTTCGGCCACGAAGTTTACTTTCTTATCGGTGACTACACCGCTCAGATCGGCGACCCTTCAGGAAAAAACAAAACGCGTCCTATCCTCACCGAAGAAGACGTCCGACAAAACGCTGCGACCTACAAAGAGCAGGTTGGAAAGATTCTTGATATGTCGAAGACCCACGTCGTGTTCAACCGCGATTGGCTCGGCAAATTCTCTGGTCTCGATCTGATCCAACTTATGGCGAAGACGACCGCCGGTGCCATCCTCCAGCGCGAAGACTTCCACAAGCGCTACAACAGTTCGGAGGCGATCTACCTCCATGAGATGGTCTATCCAGTGCTTCAGGGCTTCGATTCCGTTCACCTCAAGGCGGATCTCGAACTTGGGGGCACCGATCAGACCTTTAACCTGATGATGGGCCGCACTCTACAGGTGGCCTACGGCCAAGAATCCCAGTGCATCCTCACGATGCCGCTCATCGAAGGCACCGACGGTGTCCACAAGATGAGTAAGTCGATGGACAACTATATCGCCCTCACGGATTCTCCCACCGACATGTTCGGCAAGCTCATGTCGATCTCGGATGAGCTGATGAAGAAGTACTGGCTCCTGCTTTCTCGCAGGCCCGCGGCGGAGGTGAGCGCCATCATCCAGGGCCTCACTGATGGATCACGCCATCCGATGGTCACAAAGAAAGATCTCGCCCAGGAGATCACAGGTTACTACCACGGCGCCGACGCAGGAAAAGATGAGCGCGACAAGTTCGAGGCGCGCTTCTCGAAGAAGCAGGTTCTCGATGACGTCGAAGTCGTTGAGCGGCCTTCTGGAACCATCGCGCTCTTGGAACTGATGCGCGAGCTGCAGTTCATTGAGTCGAACGGTGAAGGCCGTCGTCTGCTGAAGCAGAACGCCGTGAAGATCGACGGCAAGAATCACGCGGCTGAGACCTACGTTCTGACGCCGGGTGCGGAAGTGGTGCTCAAGGTTGGGAAGCTGCGGCTCGTGAAGCTTAAAGCGGTCTAGTGGCTCACCCAAGGCCCGCCGAGGAGATTCGCACCGAGCGACTTGTGCTGCGGCGGCTGAAGGCTTCGGATGCGAAAGCTGTGTTCCGCGCGATCGATACCAATCGCGAGCATCTTTCGCCGTGGCTTCCGTGGCTAGACAAGACACACACCATTGCAGATATGCAGTTCACAATCGAGCTCTGGCACGATTCCTGGGAGAGTGGAGTCGCCTACGACTTTGGCTGCTTTTCGTTGTCGGATGAATTTCTTGGTCGCTGTGGACTGCACTCCATCGATTGGTCAGTGCCGCGGGGAGAGTTCGGGTACTGGCTGGTGAAGAAAGCCGAAGGCCAGGGGATCCTGGCGGAGGCGCTCACGGCCCTCGAGCGCGAGTTCTTCCGGCTCGGGTTCGAGCGGCTCGAGGTGCGCTGTGATACCTTGAACCAGCGCTCCTTCCGCGTCCCGGAGCGCTTGGGCTACGTCCACGAAGGAACGCTTCACCGCGAGGTCCGTCATCGAGGCCAGCTGCGCGACACGATGGTGTGGGCCAAGCTGCGGCGCTAGCCTGGCATCGCGCTTGCTTGAATCCTTTCGTCTATCACTGAAACGGGTTTCTGTGCGGTCCGGAGTGCTCAACTTTTGGACAGCTGTAAGGAGATTGTATGATCCGCTATGTTCTCGCGTGGTGTCTCTTCGTGACCTCTGGCTTTACGCAAGACTACTGGGAGCAGAGTCCGACTCGCGAGAGGCCGCGCTACCAGAACCTGTCGCTGACGATCCCGCACCCGTACTACCAGCGCGACACCGAGAACGCGAACCAGATGATGATCATCGAGAGCGGCGCCATGGCCCTCCAGGCGCGCATCGATCTGATTCGCCGGGCGCAGAAGAGCATCGAGGTCGAGTACTTCATCTATAACACGGATCTCGCCGGGAAGATCTTGAACCGCGAGCTCGTCGCGGCCGCCATGCGCGGTGTGCGCGTCCGGATCCTCGTCGACCGATCGCTCCCGATCTTCCAGCTCGACGAGTTCTTTGCCAGTGCGCTCGCCGAGCACGGCATCCAGGTGCGCTACTACAACGTCGCGCCCCTGGTCCGGATCAGCACGATCCAGTTCCGCAACCACCGGAAGCTCCTGATCGTCGACGACGCCGAGGTCATCACGGGTGGCCGCAACGTCGGGGACGACTACTACAGCCTCTCGACCGCGTTCAACTTCAACGACCGCGACGTCCACATCCGAGGCCCCATCGCAAAAGTCATGCGCGAGAGCTTCGATAAGTTTTTCGAGCACAAGATCAGTAAGCCGGCCGAGGCGCCGAAGTTCTTCGAGACCTCCGGCGAGCAGCCCTCCGAGCGCGACCGGCGCCGCGAAATCTTCGATAAAAAAGTCGCGGACGGAAGGAGCTTCCTCGACGAGTCTCCGGAGGAACTCCTCGCGCGCGAGTCCACGGTGCGGATCGCGACGAAGATCGCGGCCACGAAGCGCTGGCACGAGTGCCGGGACACGACCTTTTCGACCGACGCACCCGGAGCGAACTTCTTTAGCCGCCTCAGCCCGAACTACGACGAGAAGTACCGCTTCCTGCGCAAGACCCTCTACGACAAGATCTCCGAGGTCGACCGGGCGATCCTGATCTCCTCGCCGTACATGCTCCACAACCGTCACTCGAAGGACCTCCTCGAGACGCTCCGGAAGAAGAACGTCGAGGTCACGATCTACACCAACTCGCTGGCGTCGACGGATGCGATCTACGTTGCCGCGAACCTCTACCTTGACCTCTTCCGCTGGCGCCGCCAGGGGATTAATATCTTTCTCCACGACGGCAGCTGGACGGGCCAGGAGGAAGACCTCAGCGACGCCGTCAAAAAAGCGAAGTGGGGAACCCACGACAAGACCCACATCTACGACGCCTCTACGCACTCGGAGCTCATGATCGGGACCTATAACATCGATAATCGCTCGAGCTTCTACAACACAGAAATGGCGGTGTTCTGCCGCGGGAACAACGACCTCGTTGAGGAGGCGCGTGCGTACATCATGCAGCAGAAGCTCCAGGGCATCACCGTCAACGACGACGGAACCGCCACCGATCGGAACGGTGAAACGAAGAGCGTCTACGGTACGAGTCGCAAGGGCCTTCTCTTGATGAAGCTCATCACGCTCCCGTCGTGGGTTCTGAAGTTCCTACTCTAGTAGCCGCTTCCGGCGACGCCGATTAGGACCAGCTGCACGCCCGAGCTGGTGCCCAGGCGCGTGGCGCCGGCGGCGATCATCGCCTCCGCCGTGGCGGCGTCCTTGATGCCTCCGCTGGCCTTCACGCCGAGGTTCTGGCCCACGACCGAACGCATGAGCTTCACGTCCGCGACGGTCGCGCCGCCAGTCGAGAAGCCCGTAGAGGTTTTCACGAAGTCGGCGCCGGCCTTCCAGGCGGCTTCGCAGGCGCGCTTCTTTTCGTCATCCGTGAGGAGGCACGTTTCGAGGATGACCTTGAGAATGACGCCAGACTTGTGGCACGCCTGTGCCAGCGCCTGGATGTCGTTTTCGACCACGTCCCACTCCGCCGACTTCGCCGCGGCGACGTTCATCACCATGTCGACTTCCTGGGCCCCGTGTTCGATGGCCCACTTGGTCTCGGCGACTTTGACCATCGTCGGTGTGCAGCCGAGCGGGAATCCGACCACGGTGCAGACCTTGACCTTGGACCCTTGCAGTTCTTTCGTGGCCTGCGGGACGAAGTACGGATTCACGCAGACGCTCGCGAACCCGTGCGTGCGGGCTTCGTCGCAGAGCTTGCGAATCTGGGTTCGAGTCGCGTCGGGCTTCAGGAGCGTGTGGTCGATGTAGTTGGCGAAGTCCATTAGGCCCCCTGGTTTGGATGAGTCGCTTGCACGATAGGTCGGTGGGCGTGAAGCGCGAGGAAATCCTTCGCTTCCGGACTCGTGGCGATCGGATGAATTTCGCGGAACTGCATCCACTCGAGCCCTGCGACGAGGGTGAGCGTGACGAGGTTCCACTCGCGCGCCTCCGGCGACGCCATCCACGGTGTGAGCCACTCGAAGACCGAGACGATCCGCTCGTGCAGGCGCTGCGGGTACATGGCGGTCAGGTCGAGGTTCGATTTCTTCAGTAAGAAGATCCCGACGCCGGCGTCGATCATTCGCTCAATCGCCGTCATTCGGTTCTCCGCCACGACGGAGAGCTGGGGCCAGCTGTGTATCCGGCCGAGGTACTGGAGGATGATGCGCGAATCCCAGATGGCCTCGCCGTTATGGATCAGGCACGGGATCTGGTTGGTGGGGTTCAGGCGCTTCAGTTCTGCGGCACCGGCTTCTTCATATATGTTGATGGCGCGGAACTCGTAGGGCACGTGCTCCATGGCCATGCGTAGGCGGCGAACGAAAGGGGATGGGTACGATACTACGAGGACATATGACATAAATTCTCCTGTACCTATTTTGTACGGGGGATTTGTTTACTGTCTAGAGATTAGACACCAAGGCTTCCTGTAAACCCTCTAAATAAGACCCCGTCGCTTGGCACGCTTCTTGGATATAGAACTCCAAACGAATTGATTTTTACCGTCCGGGGAGGGCACATGAAACACATCAACTTCATCATGATCGCAGCACTCTTAACTCTGACCGTTTCGTGCGGCAAAGAAAACAAGTCCGGGTCGAAGCAAGCGGTTGCGCCGGTGACGAATCCGATCGGCTCCGTGGGCACGATTGGCAATATTCCAACCAGTAACTTAGATCAAGCTTCGAACGCAGCATTCAACAGCTTTAAAGCTTG
>JBKHVY010000030.1:15339-15623 GCA_046569805.1 Bacteriovoracia bacterium
ACCTCAGGACCCGAACTGTAAGGAACTCTTCTGGGGGATCGATTTCTGTTACTCGAAAACAACGCAGTCATCCTTCGTACCAACCTGCCGGACGCAAGTCGTCGCCAGGAACATGAAGGCGAACAATAAGATCCTCTCGAGCATCGCCCGGGGCCAAGAAGGAACACTGATCAAGGCCATGCAGAGTGGATCTTTGATAGAGTTGTCTTTCCGGAAGGCCGACAATTCAATTGTAATCTATACCGTTGACACGCGGACGCACTCAGCGCTCCAGCCGCTGGCCC
>JBKHVY010000031.1:0-15521 GCA_046569805.1 Bacteriovoracia bacterium
TGCACCGCTCAGAGCCTCGCCTTCGACACCGCCGGCCTCCGAAACAGCTTCCGCTCCCTGCGCCCGCTCGAGGAGCTCAACGGTGGCACGATCGCGCTCCAGCTCGAAGAGAGCGACGACGGCGTCGCGTGGTCCGCCCCCGCGCCCCTCACCCAGCTCAGTTCTCTCTCGAAGCGCTACCTGCGCTTCCAGCTCAGTCTCACCAATGTCGATGCGCAAACCCCCACGGTCCTCGAGGGCTTCGCGCTCGAGTACGATATCCAGGAGAAGTCGGACCTCAACTTTACCTCGGACGTCTCCTGCGGCACGATCAATGTCGATGGGTCGCCTGGTTCTGGGCCAGGCATGATGTGGCTTACGGTCGGGCTTGGGATGCTGCTCGCGGGATTTGGGTCGAGGAAAAAAACTAGAAGCTAAGGCCTGCGCGAATACTCAAACCCTGCGATGACATGTCCTGGTTTCCTCGATCGGTTTTTAGGCGCATGGATTCGAACATGAAACCAATTTCATAGAACATTCGGTATCGAAAGAATTTCCTCCAGCTCGCTTCAAATTGCAACCCACTCCAGTCACCTGTTTGAAATGCCCCTTGGACATGCACGGATGAAGTTTCAAAGGCCCGCCACTCCCATTCGCCCTGAAGCCGCGGAGAGAGAGCAGAGATGTCTTTTTCGAAAGCCACTTTGGTCGGAGTCATAAGACGATAGCTACTCACACTTGCACGTGTCCCCCCGAGGCCGATCCACGTAAAGCTCCTCTCGGAGAGGCGCCAGACTCGCTCAAATAGGACAGAAGCTTCGGTGCGAGAGAAGTCCTCGCCATCAAAAACCTTTCCGCCTTGGCGAAGTATCTGCGCCTTAATTGACCAATTTTTTTTCTGAAGGCGACCGGCCAGGCCCACTGAATTCAGTACCAAACCATTAATCTCGCCGCTAAACTCGCGATCATCGAGAGTCGTCTTGAGATTCTGGGGATTAAAACCAATCCGTAACCAAGAGTACGGCTCAGCACTCCGCCAAGGCAGGGCCAACTTTTCTTCGGGAGTAAGAATTTTCTTTTCACCCAGCTGGAATCTCCCGATGTTACTCTGCGTCTCGCCCCAGTCATGGCGCGCACGGACTCTCCAAAAAAGAATCTCTCCGCGCCCCCAGTTCGTCGTAGGTACCATCAGCTCCGTTTTGTTCGTCTCTGCTTGAAACAAAACTTCATCAAAGTCATCATCCGTGGCAACTTGAAGCTCGTATCTCATCGCTCGTGCCGCGGACCTCCACTTGAAATTCATCGACTCAGCTTCGGCGATTTTTATCGATCGGACCGGGGCTAGAAGTCGCGGCTTCTCTGGATTCTTCGCGGCTCCGGCCACGAGATCGAGGACAGAACTCTGGCTCATCGCCGTCTCACGATTCCAGGCGTCGATCAGTGAGTACCGCCACCAGTAGCGCCCGGGCCGCGCGCCCTTCCACTCGAAGGCGACGTCCGGTGTCGTCGTCGTGAACACAAGCTGGGTCAGTGCCTCATCCGCAAAGATCTCGACCCGGTATTTCTTTGCGGCATCGGTCGGAGGTAGCTCCAGAGTTACGCTCGTTTGAAAGTCACTTGCGAAAGCCCGCGGAAAAACCCAATCAATCCACGTGGACTTTGGAGCCGTGAACTGGATCTCAATCTCTTTTTTGAGGGCCGGTGGTGCCACTGGCGTCGCCAGAGGTGGCGTCGGCTCTACGATAACCTTGCGGGGAGCGGAATAGACGCTCGTACCGTTTGGTAATACCTTCCTCGCGCGCCAGAAGAACGTGCCGACCTGTGGGAACACGATCTCAGTCGCACCGATTCCCCGCTGGGTCACTAAGACCTTCGTGAACGTAGAATCCGAGGCGAGCTCAAAGAGTTGCTCATCTTCGCCGTCCCAGCTAAAGCTAATCTTCTGATCAGGACTTGCGAGGACAATTTTCTGACCCTCGTCGAGAGGCCTTGACTCAAAAGGTCGCCAGTTGATCTCGAGTTTTTCTGACCACGGACCAGCGCGATCAAATTCATCGAAAGCGCGAACGAACACCTGATAGTCACCCGCGTCTGTAAGCGGCAAGCGAAGCTCTCGCGCCGTTGTCACACCGGCTTGCAGGCGTGCCTCGCCTTGGCGAATCTCCCATTCGAAACGGTGTCCTTCGCCGATCCAGCCTACGTCCGTGCTCGCATCATCACTGCGCTTGGATAGACTGAGCGGACCGGACTTAACCCAGGAGACAGCAACGGGCGGAAGGATTTTTTTCACCGTGAAGACACCTTCTTCAGACGCGATGGCGAGAGGCCTAGCTTCGTCGACCGGAGTCACTTGCCAGTGTACCATCTGATCTAGCGGAACTTGGATCGTGGTCTGTGCCTCATGTACACGTAAGGTCTTTGATTGATTATCTGTCCGCCAAGTGACGTCGTAGGCCTTCACGTTGATCGCTGACCAGCGAAGTGTCACAGGCCACGACGCTTCAGTTTCAATCGGAAGAGAGATGACACTTTTTGTTTCCGGATACTGGATCTGAATTTGAGCCTCGCGCTTTACCGTAAAAACTCCAAGGCGACTTTTCCCAAGTGAACTTGAAATTTGCCAAAAATAAGTTCCGGCGTCGAGATCGATCTTCCGTGAGCGCCCGCGGAGCTCCTCACGAAGAACCACATCCCGCAGTTGAATATCGCGAGCGATAACGAGACGTTGATCCTTTTCCTCTTCACCGCTCCAGCTCATTTCGACAGAGGCTCGATCGCGCGTCCACAGGACTTGCCCCGCGGCAGGAGTCAGGAGTTCATAGGCCAGTGAAGCTTTCTTTGTTTCTGCCGTCTTTGAAACCTGAGCTTCATCATTTTGTGCCAGGTCGAAGGTCTTTGCCCCCTCAGTCATCGTGGCACTTCCCTTCAGAACGGAGAGAGCCGCCGTCGAGCCATCGTTCACAATCTGAACTTCAGCGCCATTGCCGACGAGTTCGATTTTTTTTCCGTTCATCTCAAGCTGTAGCGTTGCTTTCCCGAGCTGCGTTTGAATTATGCCCTTTTCCACGAGCACCTGACTCATGTCGACGCTCTGGATTCTTAGCAGTGTGTTCGCAGCGATCCGAAGCTGCTGGCCTTCTTGAAAATTAATCGCAGCACTGGACTCGTCTCCCGTAAAGACCGAGGCGCCGTCGCTCAGCCTTTCCCCTTGGTAGAGATCGCGCCACACAAGATCGTTGGCACGACGATGCTTCGCGGAGTTTTCGAGTGCGCTCAACCACGCCTTCCAGTTCCCATCGGAGCTTTGTGAGTTCCCTGGCGCAACGAAAAGCTGATAGCTCGCCACGACGATCATCATCATCGCAGCAGCGACCAGGGCAATTTCTAAGCGACGTAGATTCATGGCCCTTCCATTCTACCAGATGTACGTGTTACCGTGAGATGTCTCATGGAGGATTTTCTGCAGCAACCGATTCGCACAGTCAGGTTTCCGCTCAAGTTAAAATTCACTCTCACCCTGGGTGTGCTGCTCGCACTTACGCTCGTCACCTTCCTTGCCTTAGCCTCTTCACTCATTCGTCAGGATAAATCGGCTTACGTCTTCGACTCCATTCTCCTGCGGACCGAGCAGCAAGCCGCAGCACTCGAAGCGAAACTCGTTACCTGGATGACTCTCCTCGAGGCTCCAGCCGATGTCCTCGCAACACATCCAGAAGTACTCGCCGTCGTCACACATGAAGGGATTCACTACCAAACTCCCAGCCTGAGCTCCGAACAGCTCACGATTATTCAGCGCCTTCCACAGAAGCCCTGGCAAGTGCTTGAGTCCGGTACTCAGACGCTGCTCGTGCTCGCGACCGTAGATCGAAAGATCGTGGTCTCACTCTCCGGCTGGCAGACGCCAGACTCGCCCTTTGAGCTCGGCATCTACTCACAAGATGGCGAGGTTCTTCTGCAGCGTAACTCGAAGAGCCGCCTGATCGAAAAAGACCATTGGCTCTGGAGAATCGTCTCTCTGTCGGCGCAAGAAGGTGTGCAACAGGTCGACGATGAGCTCATTGTTGCCTTCGCGAAACTTCCTCAGCAGAACTGGATCTTAACCTCGAGCATTTCCACCGATGCCGCCTTTGCCGTTGCCGGGTACCTCATCGACAAGTCGATTTACTTCGGACTTCTGATTCTGGGAGTCGCCATTCTCGTAGGAATCCTTGCAGTTCGTCCACTGACCTCGCAGCTCGAAGACCTCGGTGGCATGACCGATGCCGTCGGCTCTGGAGATTTCTCTAAGCGCATCAAGCCCCGAACACACGACGAAGCCGGAGCACTCGCAGACTCCTTCAACCTCATGGCGGAGAAGATCACCGTCTACATGGGAGAGATGAAAGAGAAGGCCCGCCTCGAGAATGAACTCCAGGTCGCGCAGTTAGTCCAGAATGCGTTCTTCCCACCGACGCTCGTACAACTCGACCGCGTCGAACTGAAATCGTTTTCTGCACCAGCTAGCGAATGTGGCGGCGACTGGTGGGGGCATGTTGAATTTGATGATGCGATAGTCCTGATCATCGCAGACGCCACAGGGCACGGCGTTTCAGCGGCACTTCTGACGGCGTCCATCAACGCCTGCAAGCAGGGCCTCAAGACTCTGGCGCAAATCGACCGCCAACTTCCGCACTCGCCCGCTCGGATCATGGACTACCTCAATAAAACGATCTGCTCATCTGGCGATAAGATTCAGATGACCTGTTTCGTGGCGTCGTGGAATAAAACTACGCGTGTCTTAAGTTACTCGAACGCAAGCCACCCGCCAGGTCTTGTCATCGATGTCCCGGATTCGCGTCCTTTAGAGAAAAGTGACGTGCGCCCACTCCTCGAGGCAAATGGAGCACGCCTCGGAGAGGCCACTGAGTCGGTATATACTGAAAATCACATAAACCTTCACTCCGGTGCTAAAATTGTATTGTATACTGATGGTCTGACTGAAGCCGCGAACGCAGAAGGGTCCCCCTGGGGTCAAAGAAGATTTTTGAAAAGCTTGATCGAGTCACAGGTTAATGATCCCGCTGCCGTCATCGAAGCCATGCAAGCCTTCCATCAGCGCCCGACATACGATGATGACGTCACACTAGTGAGTGCGAGGTTCCAGTGATCCAGCCCGACGCAATTGCGATCTATTCGACGGACCAAGATCTCCTCGAGAAAGCCCAATCAAAGCTCTCTCCACTGCTACCGGTAGCACTTAATCCTGCGGCCATCACTCCTCACACATTGATCTTTGTTGACGACAATGCCGGAAAAGATCTTTCGACTCTTACGAGAGAAATTCCTGCGCACCTTCTCTGTTGGATCGGTCGCGCCGACGATCATACCCACGTCCGCCTTATTCAAAGCCATGGGCTGCGGCATCTCATGGGATTCGATCCGATCCACACTCCTGAAGAAATGGAGCGCCATACGAAGAAGCTCCTCGCAAAAAAAATCTGGGGACTCGCCCCTTACCTCGCTTCGAATATCGTTCCCGATGACGTTAGCCTTTCTGAATCGAAGCGCGAAATGACGAAGATCGACGAGATCATCCGCCAGCAAGACTGGAGCGAGTTCTTCGACTCACCAATCGACTACCTGACACTCGTCGCAAACGAGCTCGTGTCGAACGCACTCTATAACGGGCCCGAAGAAAAGCGGACCAACACCGACTACCCGGTCGACCGTAAGAACCCGGTGTTCCTCAAAGGGAGTGAGCTCGTGCAGGTCCACCTCGGCATCGATGCGCACCTTGCAGCGCTCTCGGTGGTCGACTGCTTCGGGACTCTGACCTGGGAAAAGGTCATCGAGAACCTTAACCGGAGCTTCACCGAAAAAACCGTCCAGCACAAGAAGGGCGGCGCGGGCCTCGGCCTCTACCTCGCCTACTCGCACGCGAACCAGTTCGTCGTGAACCGGCGACCCGGGCTGCGCACGGAAGTGATCTGCCTGATCGAGAAGAACCGCCGCTACAAGACCTACAAACAACGCTTAAAATCTTTCCACTTCTTCGAAGAGGCGCACTAGCATGAGTAAGTTAAAAATCGACAAGCAACTCCTGGAAGATAAGCTGACGATCCTCCTCGCGGGGACCATCGATGAAGACGCTGACTTCACACCCATCGAAGGCCTATCGCAGCCAGAAGTCGTCTTCGACTTCGAAGGTGTGACGCTTCTAAATTCTTGCGGCATCCGCGAATGGATTAGCTACATCACCAAACTCCCACCGCAGACGCACATCACCTATCGCAAGTGCCCCCAGATCATTATCGAACAGATCAACATGGTGCACGGATTCTTCCGCGAGGGCTCTGTCATCGAGAGCTTCTTTGCACCCTATTACTGTGAAAAGTGCGACAAGGAGTCGAAGCTCCTGCTCCTCACATCTACCATCAAAAACAGACGTGCACCTGCGGTAAGCTGTCCGCACTGTAGCGCCGAGGACATGGAGTTCGACGCTATCGAAGAGCAGTACTTCCACTTCCTCAAGAACCAGGGCTGATATGCTATCACTCTACGACCACTTATTCGAACCGGTCGTCGTCCTCGATCTGCAAAAGAAGATCGTTCATACCAATCCGGCATTCAATCTATTCACGAAACAGCCTCCACGAATCCTGCGGAACATCGAATTCCTCCATCAGCTCTTCGATGCCCAGGGCCTCGACCTCGAAGCTTGGATCGATCAGGGCTTCCTGCGTCTCGAACTGCGCGTGTCGCCGGAGTTTCAGCTGGTTCACGTGCGCGAACGCGATGCGATCTCTCACGTTGTCCTTCGTCAGTACCCGGTCATTCTTCCCGAGGGAACATTCGTGGCCATCGCCATCCACGATCTCTCGATTGAGCGAAACTTGTTCGACAAGTATCGTCAACAACTCGAGGAGCTGCGGGCCACGCATGCCCAAATCATCCAGGCCGATAAGCTCGCCACGCTTGGCGAGATGACGGCGACGATCTCCCACGAGATCTCGAACCCCCTCACAATTGCTAGCGGTAACTCCGAACTGATCGACGCCTACCTCGATATGCCGGACACCACCGCCATGGCGCAGGAGCTGCGGACGGCAAACACCAACATCCGCGAATCCATCGACCGTATCCATTCCATCATCCGGAACATGAAGAACTTCCTGTGGCAGAACGAAGACACCAAGGAGTACTGCGGACTCGCCGAGGTCGTGACGAACGCCCTCGAGTGGCTTAAGGGCCCTCTGGAGAAGGCGAACGCAACCGTCGACTTCAGCGTTACGGCCCCGGACTCGATCGTGCTGGCGAACCGCCTCAAGCTCGAACAGGTCATCATCAATCTTGTGAAGAATGCCCTCGACGCCATGGCGGACGCTAATACGCGGGACCCAAGAATTCGGATTTCCATCCATCGCGACCACGCCGACCACGCGCTCCTGCTCTTCGTCGAGGATAACGGCCCCGGAATCCCTACGAGCGTGCGTGAACAGCTCTTCAAGCCCTTCGTCACGACGAAGAAGGTCGGCGACGGCACGGGCCTGGGCCTCTCAATCTCACAAAAAATCATCGAATCGCACCAAGGCTCGATCGGCCTCGAGTCCGTGAGCGCAGGCACCAAGTTCCGGATTCGACTCCCGGCGATCGAGGGCTACAGCTTCACTCGTGGCGACAAAGTGTCGCGCGGGATCCAGGCGAAGCAGGTCCCACGTATTCTCATCATCGACAACGAACCGCAGATCCTCAACGTCCTCAGTCGATTCCTCGAGGACGAGGGCTACCACGTCATCGCCTCTGCGATGCCGGAAGAGGCCCTGCGCTTCATCCAGCGCATGGACGTTGATCTTCTCCTGACGGACCTTGCGATGCCGGAGATGACGGGCCACGAAGTCGCCAAGCGCGTGCGAGCACAGGGCCACACTGAACCGATCCTCTACATGTCGAGCTCGAAAAACACTGATGCCTACAACCGCGACCGCGACGCACTCAAGATTTCGGGCATGATCGTTAAACCCTTTACGCGCGACGAGGTCGTCCGCACGATCAAGAGCGCACTCGGAGTGAAAGCATGAGCGCTCACTTCAAGGACATGAACATTCTCATCGTCGATGACGAAGAGAAGATCTGCGAACTGATTAAGGTGTTCCTGGGGACGATGGGGCACTTCAATTCCATCGTCGTCGCCAACAACACGCTCCAGGCCCTGCAGAAGTTTCAGAACCAGCGCTTTGATCTGCTCATTCTAGACCACGTACTGCCAGGGAAGATGGGCATTGAGTTCGCAGAATCACTCCGCAAAAGTGTGAAGTTCCACAACCTGAAGATCCTTCTGATCTCGGGCTTCCTCCAGCAGGAAGACGTCCTTCGGTCTGTGGACCTTGGTATCAAGGACATCCTGGTCAAGCCGTTCACGCGGCAGCAGCTCGTCAGTAAGATTTCGGAGATGCTCGACGTTCCGAACTACAAGAAGTAGCTACTCCTCGCATTCCTTCAGCGGTCCGCGCCCGATGTACGGGACCTTGTCGACCTGGCACTCGTGCTTCTTCTCGCACACATCACAGCCCGACTCCCCCATGATGTTCGCGATCCCGCCGCAGGATCCTTTGAGGGGAGAGCGCTTAAAGATGACTCCGACTGACATGGCGGCGACGACACCGAGAAACACGCCAAGAGTGATCCAGAAGATTTCCATTCATTGCTCCTTGGGTTGCGCTAAGAGTTCCTGCATGGGGCCATTTAGATGTTCCTGGAATGTGCCATCGTCCTTCCCTTCCAGCAAGAAAACTTTGAGCCCGCGCTGTTGAATCTGACGAGTGACCGGTCCGTCCCCTTTTAGGACTTCCGGGCCCAGCACCATGATGACCGTGGCCCAGGCGTCAGCCTCGAGGGCGGTCTTTGCGATCACGGTCACGGAGACAGTCTTGTGGTTCGGCTGGAGGCCCGTGCGCGGGTCGATCGTATGAGAAATCCGGCCCTTCTCCGTGTCTAAGAAATTCCGATAGTTCCCCGAAGTCGCCACAGATGCGTCTCGCAGAGACACTGCAAGGACTAGACCTTCGCCTTGGGCCAGTGAGGGCTTTTCGATGCCCACCACCCAGGCCTGGCCCGGAGCGCGCTCACCGCGCGCCAGCAGCTCACCGCCGACGTCGACAAGGTAGCTCGTGACCCCTCGTTTCTCCAAGAGGGCACCGATCAAGTCTGCCGCCTGGCCAGGGGCCACGGCGTTAATATCCACGGCCATATCAGGATGAGTCTTCTGCCAAGTCATCTTCGTCGGGTCGATTTTAAGTTTCTCAAACCCGACCACACCACGCACCGCTTGAACCTCGGCGGCAGTGGGAATCCGCGGAGCCTTCTTGGTCCCGAAACCCCAGAGCTTAACCAAAGGAGCAACCGTCGGATCAAAGGCACCGGAACTTGCCTTCCAAATGGTCTCCGATGTCTGAATGAGCGCCATGGCAATTGGCCCAACCGACATTGGCACTAAGTCTTTAGACTGATTGAACCGAGAGATAAAAGAGTCAGGCTTCCAGGCGGACAACTCATCATTGTAATCGCTGATGAGTTTTTCCGTCTCGGCCTGAAGCGCCTGCGGACCCGGTGTTGTAGGTCCGGAGACGTACTTCACTTTATAATAAGAACCAAAGGCATTGCCCTGGTATTCGAGTGGTACGGGAGAGCTACCAGAAAAAAAACACCCTGCCAGAGGCAGGGTGAGAAGAAGAATCCAGAGTTTCATTAGCCCCCGAAGTCGTCCAGCATGATGTCTTCGCGCTCGACCCCGAGGGAGAGGAGCATGTTGATCACCGACTGGTTCATGATCGGTGGACCACAGAGGTAGTACTCACAGTCTTCCGGTGCCGGATGATTTTTGAGATACTGCTCGAAGAGCACGTTGTGGATGAAGCCCGTGTAGCCAGTCCAGTTGTCTCCTGGCTGCGGCTCCGAGAGAGCAACGTGCCACTTGAAGTTCGGGTTCTCCCGCTGGATCATGTCGAAGTCTTCGACGTAGAACATCTCGCGGACGGAGCGAGCTCCGTACCAGAACGTAACCTTGCGGTCCGTTTTAATGCGCCGGAACTGGTCGAAGATGTGCGAACGCATCGGCGCCATCCCGGCACCGCCGCCGACGAAGATCATTTCCTTCTTCGTCTCGCGCGCGAAGAACTCACCGAACGGACCAGAGATCACGCACTCGTCGCCGGCCTTGAGGTTAAAGATGTACGAAGACATCTTACCCGGGGGTGTTCCCGCTGGTGCTTTCGGGTGCGGAGTCGCGATACGAACGTTCAGCATCACCATCCCCTCTTCGAGAGGGTAGTTTGCCATTGAGTACGCACGGACGGTTTCTTCCGCGACGAAGCTCTTGTACTGCCAGAGGTTGAACTTGTCCCAGTCCTCACGGTACTCGGGCTGGATGTCGAAGTTCTTGAAATCAATATTGAGACCCGCCGGACGCTCGATCTGAATGAAGCCGCCAGCACGGAACGGAACGCTCTCGCCCTTCGGAAGCTCGAGGACGAGTTCCTTGATGAAAGTCGCAACGTTTTCGTTGGAGCGAACCTTACACTTCCACTTCTTGATCCCGAAGACCTCTTCTGGGACATGGATCTTCATGTCTTGCTTACAGGTCACCTGGCACGCCAAACGCATACCTTCACGGGCCTGGCGCTTGGTGATGTGTGAGAGCTCGGTCGGGAGGATGTCGCCGCCGCCGCTATTCACGATGACCTTACATTGGCCGCACGTCCCGCCGCCGCCGCACGCAGAGGAGAGGAAGATCTTCTCCGCCGCGAGCGCCGTGAGGAGCTTCGAGCCGCCTTCGATGCTAATGTCTTTTTCGTCGTTCACGTTCACCGCGATCTTGCCGGCGCTAACGAGAGAACGACGCGCCACCAGGATCACTGCCACGAGGAGCAGGATGATGCCGGTGAACATGCTGACGGACAGGATAATTTCCATAGTCAGTACCTCAGAGTTGAATACCGGCGAAGGCCATGAATACGATGGCCATCAACCCAGCTGTAATAAAAGTAATCCCAAGACCCTTGAGGCCATTGGGGACATCAGAGTAGTTCATCTTCTCGCGGATGCCTGCGAGGGCCACGATCGCCAACGCCCAACCAGCACCCGAGCCGAGACCGTAGACCACGGACTGCGTGAAGTTGTAGTCACGCTCAACCATGAACAAGGACCCGCCCATGATGGCGCAGTTCACAGTGATCAGGGGGAGAAAGATCCCGAGAGCGTTATAGAGCGCAGGGACGAACTTATCGAGGAACATCTCAAGGATCTTGACGATCGCCGCGACGACACCGATGTAGGAGATGAGTCCAAGAAACGAAAGGTCCACACCCGGAAGACCTGCCCACGAAAGTGCTCCTTCACGGAGCAGGTAGTTGAACACCAGGTTGTTCATCGGGACGGTGATCGTCTGAACGACGACAACCGCGATCCCGAGGCCCAGCGCCGTGTCGACTTTTTTAGAGACGGCCAGGAACGTACACATGCCGAGGAGGAACGCGAGCGCCATGTTCTCGACGAACACAGCTTTTACAAAAATACTGAGGAGATCTTCTAACATGGTGAGCCTCCTATTCCTTTTCCTGTTGCTCGGGACGGAAAGTCCGGATCAACCAGATGAAACTACCGATAATAAAGAACGAACACGCCGGGAGTAACAATAAGCCGTTCGACTGGTACCAACCACCCTCTGTGGTGAGTGGGAGGATCGAATAGCCGAAGAGCTTGCCCGAGCCGAAGAGTTCGCGGATGACCGCGACCGCAAGAAGAATAACGGTGTAACCGAGTCCGTTGCCGATACCGTCGACGAAGCTCGCGATAGGCTTGTTCTTCATCGCGAAGCCTTCGGTACGACCCATGACAATACAGTTGGTGATGATCAGTCCGATGAAGACCGACATCGGCTTGGCGATGTCGTAGACGAAGGCTTTCAGAATCTGGTCAGCGACGATAACCGCTGAGGCGATGACAGTCATCTGCACGATGATGCGGATGCTCCCGGGAATCATGTTCCGGATCATCGAAATGATCATCGACGAAACGGCCGTCACGAGAGACACCGCGATCCCCATGATCAAGGCTTGCTTAATCTGAGACGTCACAGCGAGAGCCGAGCAGATCCCCAGAACCTGGAGCGCGATCGGGTTATTCTTGATGATCGGACTAATTAGTAGGTCTTTTGTTTTCATTGAATGGCTCCCTCTTTGAGCTTACCGAGGAACGGGCGGTAACCGCTATCCGACAACCAGTACTGGAACGTGTACTCGACCCCGTTCGACGTGAGTGTTGCACCCGAGAGACCATCGATCTGGTAAGCGGCGTTCGGATCCTGCGGATTCACAGCACCCTTTACCACCTTCGTCTTCGGGCGCATGTCACCGGATTCGTCGTAGAGCTTCTTACCTGCCCACTGGGCCTTCCAGGTCGGGTTCTCGATCTCACCACCTAGGCCCGGAGTTTCTCCGTGCGAGTAGTAATTGAACCCACGGATGGTGTTTCCGTCTTTGTCGACTGACAGGAAGCCCTTCATCGTAGACCAGAGGCCTTTCCCGTAGACGTGGAGGACGACCTGGTCCACAGCTCCGTCTTTCTTCACGAGGTAAACTTTTTGAAGTCTCGAGCGACGGCGGATGCTCGCCTTATCGAGTTCCTTCGGAATGTCTTCCACGTACTGCGGATCTTTATCGGCCTTGTCTTGGTTAAACTTCTCCGCGTCGATCTCTGTCTGAACTTCGCCCGTCTTGAGGTCGATGACCGCAGGTGTGACGTATTCTTTATAGACCTGGTCGATCTTCTCTGGTCCGTCGAAGATACCCGCTGACATCAGAATGTTTTTCTTCGAATCCAGATCTTGGTTAATAATCTGGCGTGGCTTCAACACCACGACAGCTCCGGCCACGAGGACCGAACACACACCGCACAGGACGGCGGCAACGATAATGGTTTTCCCAGCTGTATCAGACATGGCGGGCCTTCCTTCTTTGAATGTTGGCCTTAATCACAAAGTAATCAATCGTGGGTGCGAACGCGTTCATGAAGAGGATGGCGAGCATCCAGCCCTCAGGATATGCAGGGTTCACGACGCGGACCAGGACTCCAATGATGCCGATCAGGATGCCGTAGATCCAGCGACCGGTATCTGTCATCGCCGCCGAAACGGGGTCAGTCGCCATGAACACAACCGCGAAGGCGAACGATCCCATCACCAAATGCCACTGCGGAGTAACAGCGAACATGGGGTTCGTGGCAGAGCCAATCATGTTAAAGGTCAGACTCATACCAACCATGCCGATCAAGCACCCAAGCATGATACGCCAAGAACCGATGCCCGACATGATGAGGTAAGCCGCACCAAGAAGACAGGCGAGCGTCGAGGTTTCACCCATCGATCCAGGAACTGTTCCGAGGAAGAGCTGCTCCCAAGAGAACTGAATAGCTTGCATACCGCCGGCAGCAGCTTGAGACAGGGCCGTAGCACCGGTGTAGCCGTCGACCGCAGTCCAGACCGCGTCGCCGGAGATCTGTGCTGGATACGCGAAGAACAAGAACGCACGAGACATGAGAGCCGGGTTGAAGATGTTCTTGCCTGTGCCGCCGAAGACTTCCTTGGCGAAGACAACACCGAACGACGTTCCGAGGGCGACCTGCCACAGAGGAATCGTAGGAGAAAGGGTCAGCGGCAAGAGCCAGCCAGTGACCAAGAAGCCTTCGTTGACTTCGTGCTTACGCACAGAAGCGAAGAGAACTTCCCAGAAACCGCCCGCGATATTACACACCAGCCACACCGGAATGAAGTAGAGAGCGCCGTAGACCATGTTCGCAAGGAAGCTCGAAGCATCGTGGGCGAGGCCTAGCGACATGAAGATCTCGTGGCGCCAGCCCGTTGCCTGGAACTTACCCGTCGCAAGGACTAGGTTCGCCTGGTAACCGGTGTTCCACATGGCCATGAAGATACATGGCAACAGGGCGATGACCACGGTAATCATCGTACGCTTGAGGTCGATGCTATCACGGACGTGCGCGTCGGCATGCGTGACTTCCGCCGGCGTGAACGCGAACGTGTCGAGGGCTTCGTACAGAGGGTAGAGTTTTTCAAGCTTTCCGCCCTTGGTGAAGAGCGGCTTCTGCTTATCGAGGAAATGCTCGAGGAACTTCATGGTTATCCTTCCTTCTCAATGAGATTGAGGGTCGCCCGCAGCTGCGGACCGAATTCGTTTTTGCAGGGATCGACGAACGTGCAAAGTGCGACGTCCTCTTCGTCGAGCTCGAGGGCCCCGAGTTCGACCGCGCGATCCGTATTGTGGGTCATCAGGAAACGGAGAAGCTGGGTGGCGAGGAAGTCACCGGGCATCACAGCTTCGTAGGCGCCAATTGGAACAATTGAGCGGAGAGAGCCGTTCGTCGAGGTGTTGAAGCCGAAGAGCTTGTTTGGGATGAGCTTCGAGACGAAGACGTTCTTGAGAGAGAACTTGTTCAACCCGGGACGGTGCCAGCCGAGGAACTCGCGCTCACGGCTTTCCTTCACGAGAGTCACTTGCATGTGGAAGCGGCCAAGGTACGCGGTCACGCCCTTTGCCGTGCGACCGCCGAGGACCGATCCGCTGATGCAACGGAACTCAGCTCCATCGTAGATCTCCGAAGCCGTCAGCTCCGCTAGCGAAACACCGAGGACGGTCTTCACGAGGCGCGGGTTGCGTGCCGCTGGACCTGCGAGAGAAATCACGCGCTCGGTAGAGAGTTTACCGGTAGCAAACAGTTTTCCGATAGCGATGCAATCTTGGTAGTTCAAGTGCCAAGCCGAGCGGTTCGCCGAGACGGGCGCCAGGTGGTGAATGTGCGTTCCGACGTTGCCGGCCGGATGCGGGCCCGCGAAGGTCTCGTGCTTGACGTTCGCGATGCCAGCGACATCGATCTTTGTCGTGGGAGCTGTGACGACGTAAGTCACGGGAGCGAGCTTCGAGAGAACTTCAACGCCCTTTTTAAAGTCTTCTTGTGCGTCCGCGAGGATAACATTCACGTCGGCAGCAAGCGGATGAGTGTCCATGGCGTTAATGAAGAGCGCGTGCGGCTTCGAATCTACTGAGGGGCTCTTGGAGAAGGGCCGCGTGCGCAGAGAAGCCCAGAGGCCTGACTCTTGCAACAAGTTACGAATGTCACTTTCACTCGAGATGCCGTCTTTGTAAGTCGAGAAATTCACCTGCTCGTCGCCAGATACGGTGATCACGAGAGATTGGAATACTCGGCGATCACCACGATTGATGGCCTTTACAGTTCCCGAAACAGGAGATGTAAAAAACACGCCAGGTGTTTTTTTGTCTTCAAGCAGCTTTTGGCCCTTGAGAACTTTATCGCCTTCCTGGACAAGGACTGTTGGCTTCATTCCAACATAGTCGTCACCCACAATCGCCACTTCTTTTGGTGCGTTTGCGGAGTAAATTTTTTGCTCGGGAGCTCCCGTAATAGGAAGATCGAGCCCCTTCGTGATTTTGATCATGCGAAGTCCTCTTATTGTGAGTAATTATGGTGGCTTAGCT
>JBKHVY010000032.1:0-15376 GCA_046569805.1 Bacteriovoracia bacterium
TAGCCGGGATGGTGGTCCCGTAGCGCGCGATGAGGTAGTCGATGATGTTCCCGGGCCGGCCGTCTTTGAAGATCTCGCGGTTTGCGGCAAGCACCGCTCCGAGGTTATTCAGAAGCTTCGCGCGGCCTTCGACGCCCACCAGTGGATTCTTCGCCGAGACCTGGAACGCCACTTCGATGTCATGGGCGGTGAGGTTCTGGAGGCCATCGGCGTCGCTCACGAGGCTCTTGCGGTCAGCGGCGAACTGGCCCTTCATGAACATGTGAAACGACGCGACCCCCAGGCCCTCGGAGCGGTTGTAGTCCTTGTCGGTTTCTTGCTCGTGGAACTTCCAGGCAGGGCCCGCCCCGGCGTCCAGTAGCACGGATGGGATAACGAGGTCGAGCTTCACGCGCGCGCGCTCGAGGCGATCCTCCGGGAGCTTTGCTTCGAGCCAGCGCGAGCGATCGACACCCGCAGGCCGGAAGTGCCCCCAGCGCGAGTGGAAGGGAATCTTCAGGTCCGGATAGTTCTGGCGAATCGTGGCGAGCACGTAGTCGACGGTGAAGCCCAAGCGCTCGTCGTGGACCTTGAAGGCGGAGCCCACGTCGTTTGAGAACTCGCGGGCCTTAGTGGCGCTGTCGCGTACGGCAGCGGGAGAAAGGAGATAGTCGAGGTTATTCAATGTCGCGTCCTTTGACCTTAGCGAGGTCCTCGCCTGCCTTCGGTGCTTCCGTGGTGAAGTAGCCCGCGGCTTTCTTCGCTTCCATTTCAACTTGCGCGTCCTGCGGGATCAACTCGTCCGGGATCGAGATGCGATTGACCACCTCGATGCCGCTGCCGACGATGGCGTTGTACTTCATGTTACTCATGGAGTGGAGGTTGTGGATCTTGGTGATGCCGAAGAGGTGCAAGACATCCGGCATGAACTCCTGGAAGCGCGCGTCCTCGACGCCCGCCACGCACTCGGTGCGCTTGAAGTACGTCGCCGCGGAGTCCCCGCCTTCTTGGCGCTTGCGCGCGTTGTAGACGAGGAACTTCGTCACTTCACCCAAAGCTCTGCCTTCCTTGCGGTAGTACGCGATGATCCCAACGCCACCTTTCTGCGCCGTCTCGGCGGCGTGCTCGATGCCGTACATAAGATACGGTCTGCAGGTACAGATGTCCGAGCCGAAGACGTCGGAGCCGTTGCACTCGTCGTGCACGCGGCACGAGAGCTCAACCTTGGGGTTCGAAAGATCCTGTGGGTTCCCGAAGATGTAGACGGTGGTACTACCAATCGGTGGAAGCCAAACTTTAAGATCCGGACGCGTGATGAGCTCCGGGTGCATGCCACCGGACTCGGTGTAGAGGATTCTTCTGAGCGACCCTTCGTCGATGTTCAAGCGTGCCGCCATGCCCGGGAGAAACCACACCGGCTCGATCGCGACTTTCGTCACCTTGATGTCCATGTTGGCGAGGATGACCTTCCCGTCGGGCACGAGGCGCCCGGCGCGAATGGCATCGTGGATCTCGGGGATCTGCAGGTGCGCTTGCGTGACGGCGATCGAGGGCCGGATGTCGTAGCCCTTGGCGAAGAGATCTTGGAAATGGTTCTGGGGATCCAGCCCCCAGGGATCAAGCGTCACAATTTTTGTAGCGTCGAACCATGACGGATGGGGGCCGATCTTCACGGGAGAAAAGGTGTTGTGGAGATCCGGCCGGTGCTGGGGCTTATACTTACCACTGGCGATCGAGAGCGCGCGGAAGACGGCGTAGGAGCCGGAGTGCGAGCCGATGGCGTTTCGCGCCTTGGGGTTCGTCGACGAGGCGACGACGGCTCCGCGCTTATACGGGTCCTTGGCGCCCCAGTCGAGCGGAAGCGATTCGGGGTACTTTAAGTTCTGGTGCGTGGCCAAGACGATGTGCTCGGCCCTCTTCTCTAACTTTTCCATGTGATCCTCTTACGACATCCAAGTCGAGTCGTTTTGTTTTTCCCATTTCGTGGTGATCTTCTTCACGTCCGACCAGAAGTCGAGACTGTGGACACCGGTGATGTCTCCGGAGCCGAACTTCGAGGCGTTGATGCCGCCAAAGGAGAAAGGCTCGCGCGGCACCGGCACGCCGACGTTGACTCCCACCATGCCAGCGCGCGCCTCGCGCATCACGCGATCTGCCAGCGCTCCGTTGGAAGTGAAGACGGAGCAGGCGTTGCCGTACTCGCTCGTCGCCTGAATCGCTAAGGCCTCAGTCAGATCTTTGCAGCGGATGATGGAAATAATCGGACCGAAGAGCTCCACCTGGTGCGCCTCACTGCCGGCCTTCACCTGATCAAGGATGGTGGGGCCTAGCCAGTTGCCGCCTTCAAGACCTGCCGGGGCCGTGGCCTTGCGGCCATCCAAAAGTATGCGAGCGCCCGCTTTCTCCGCACGCTCGATCGCCGCCACCAGGAACTCGCGCTGCGCTTTCGTGATAAGTGCTCCCATGTCCGTGCCGAGCTTCAAGCTCTGGGCCCGCGCGACGATGCGCTCGATGTGCTTATCCACGTCCCCGACCGCGAGGAGTACCGAAGCGGCCATACAGCGCTGGCCGGCGCAGCCGGTGAAGGAGTCCGAGATGCCCGTGCCCGAGAGATCGGGATTGGCGTCCGGAAGAAGGATCAAGTGGTTCTTTGCGCCCCCCATGCACAGCGCGCGCTTTCCAAGAGAGGTTGTGCGCTGGTAGACAAGCTTTGCGATCTTCGTCGAGCCCACGAAGCCCACCGCACGCACCTTGGCGTGGTCGATGATGGCGTTCACCGTCGGCTCGCCACCGTGGAGCACGGTGAGAAGGCCCTTCGGGAGCCCCGCCTCCGAGAGCGCGGCCGCGATCTTAAGTGAGGTCATCGGCGTCTTGTCCGAGGGCTTCCAGACGTAGGCGTTCCCGAGGCCCAGCGCGATCGGAATGGTCCACATCGGCACCATCGCCGGGAAGTTAAACGGCGTGATGTTCGCGACCACACCCAGCGCCTCGCGCCGGTACTCGCAGAACACGCCGCGCGAGACTTCCATCTTCCCCCCGAGGTCGAGGTTCTGCATTGAGAGCGCGAACTCCAGGACTTCGATGCCTTTCATGAGACCGGCCTTGCCCTCGTCGAAGGTCTTACCGGACTCGGCCGACTTCACGTGCGCGATGGTGTCGAGGTCTCTCAGGAGGATGTTGCGAAAGTTAAACAGCACCCGCGCGCGCTCCTTAAGCGGTGTGCGGCCCCAGTCTTTCTGCGCCCGATCGGCGGCCTCGATGGCGTCGTTGATCTGCGAGAGACTTGGAACACTCACCTCACCCATCAAGGCCCCGTTGTAGGGCGAATGGATTTTGATTGAACCTTCGGTACCGGGGACCCACTCTCCATTGATAAAGTTATGACCTTGAAGCAGTGCCGGGATCTGAGTTTGCATAAAATAAACCTTTAAGTTCTTAAAATAAGAAAAAGAAAACGCTAATACACATGATGGGCATTGGACATTGCGCAGCGCTCAACTTCACACTAGTTTTTATGAAATTTCTCCACACCATGTTTCGAGTCAAAGACGTCGAGCGCGCCCTCAAATTTTGGACCACACTCGGCCTTAAGGAACTGCGCCGCTTCGATAACCCACCAGGCCGCTTCACCCTGATCTTTCTCGCTCTCGAGAGCGGAGGACCAGAGCTTGAACTCACCTACAACTGGGACCAAGCCGAGGAGTACACCTACGGCCGAAGCTTCGGTCACGTGGCCTTCGGCGTAGAGAATATCTACGAAACATGTCAGCGCATGATGGACGCGGGCTACACCGTGAACCGTCCGCCGCGCGATGGCCACATGGCGTTTCTCGTCTCACCGGATCACCAGTCCGTGGAACTCTTGCAAAGCGGGAGCCTTCCACCGCAAGAGCCGTGGGCGAGTATGCCGAACACCGGCACCTGGTAGAGCGTTTACTTTGTAAACCGCGCGATGAGCCGACGCATGTCCGGGAAGTCTTCTAGGGGATAGATCTCGACTTCTCCCTGGGGATCCACGAGCTGCACCTCGACTAGCCGCGACTGACGAATGACGACGATCGCCCGCCCTCCGGGCTCACGACCGGGCCATTCGATCTCGCGATCACCGAGAAGAATTTGATTGGGAGAGATTTTTTCCGCCAGCCGCTGTGCCACCGCCTCGTCACCTAAGACGGTGCGAAACTGCTTCATCTTCTCAATGAAAAACAACCCATCGGCCTCGACGCCTAAGGCCTCCTGGTAGACGCGCGCACGCGCGGTCTCGGCGAACTTGCGCGAGCCCCAGCGCGGGCCGTCCTCGTCGCTCGAGGTACTCACCCGCACCTCGGAGCCCGGGGCGGCCGTCGGGTGCAACGTGAGCGTGTAGCGGAACATGACCTTGCGGCCTTGGCGGTTAATCACCGGCCTCAGGGTCTTGATGAAGTGCAGCTCCATGAGGCTTGCCAGCTGGTCCGAGCCCCAGAGCTTATACTCGATGCGGGCGACGTGCGTGCGCAGTTCAATATCGCGCTTGGTTTTTCCGGCCGTCTGGAAGTGTCCCTTCACACGGCCCTTGATGTTCACGGCCTTCCCGACGTAAAGGAGCAGCCCGGCCTTGGTGTAAAAGAAGTACGTGCCCGGTGCTTCCGGCAGTTTTTCTAAGCTTCCGTCGTCGAGCTCCGGTGGCAAGGGCTTCGGCTCACTCGTTTCGATGAGCGCCGCGTTTTGCTGCTGCACGCGACGGAACACCTCGTAGCAGGCGCGCGTGTCATCCAGCGCCCGGTGCTCGGCTTCGCGACGGAGCTCAAAGTGCTTCGAAAGGTTCGAGAGCGAATACGACGGGAGTCCCGGAAACGCCTGGCGGGCCAGGCGAACGGTACACAGCACTTCGCGCTGGAAGGTAAAGCCGAGCTCCGAGAATTCTTTCTGCAAAAAGCGATAATCGAAGAAGGCGTTGTGAGCAACGAAGACACGATCCTCGGTGAGCTCTACGATTTTCTTCGCGAGTTTGTAGAAGGGCGGCGCGTCCGCCACCATCGCATCATCGATGCCCGTGAGGCGTGTGATCCCCCAGGGGATGGGACGCTCAGGATAAATGAGAGAAGACCACTCGCCCACCACCACACCATCGTCCACCTGGATGATCGCCACTTCGGTAATTTTATTCCCGTCGCGGTTCCCACCGGTGGTTTCAATGTCGACGATGGCGTAGCGGGCCATGGCCCTACTCGAGGCCCAAGAACTGATCGTAGGTGCATTCTTCGTCGCGACAGCCCTTGGACTGGAGTTCGATCACGCGGTTCGCGATCGTCTGGATGAACTCGTGGTCGTGGGAGGTGAAAAGAAGTGTCCCTTTAAAGTCGATCATTCCGTCGTTTAAGGCGGTGATGGTCTCGAGATCCAAGTGGTTGGTGGGGTTCTCAAAGATAAGGACGTTGTGGCCCGCGAGCATGAGCTTCGAGAGCATGCAGCGCACCTTCTCACCCCCGGAGAGCACCGTGGATTTCTTCTTCGCCTCTTCGCCGGAGAAGAGCATGCGACCGAGGAAGCCACGCAAGAAGGTTTCTGTCTGATCAGCGGAGTACTGGCGCAGCCAGTTGATGAGATCCAGTGACGAGTCCTGGAAGTAAGCGCCGTTGTCCGACGGCAAATAGCCGCGCGAGGTGGTGATCCCCCAGGAGAAGCCTCCGCTGTCCGCCTGGCGCTCGCCGGCCAGCACCTGGAACAGGGCCTTGGTGGCAAGTTCACTCTTGGCGAGGAAGACGACCTTTTGGCCCTTCTTAATGGTAAACGAGAGGTCGTGGAACATGCGCTCGCCGTCGATCGAGAGCGAGAGGTTCTCCACGCGCAAGAGCTGATCCCCGGCCTCGCGCTCTTGGCGGAAGCCCACGTAGGGGTACTTGCGCGTCGAGGGCTGGATGTCCTCGAGCGTGAGCTTATCGAGGAGCTTCTTGCGCGACGTCGCCTGGGACGACTTCGAAGCGTTGGCAGAGAAGCGCTGGATGAACTCTTTGAGCTCTTTCATCTTCTCTTCGGTCTTCTTGTTCTGATCCGAGAGCATGCGCTGAGCGAGCTGGCTCGACTTGTACCAGAAGTCGTAGTTTCCAACGAAGAGCTTAATCTTATTGAAGTCGATGTCGCAGATATGCGTGCAGACTTTGTTCAAGAAGTGACGGTCGTGGGAAACCACCAGTACGGTCGAGTCTTCTTGGCCCTGGATGAACTTCTCCAGCCACTGCACGGCCTTGAGGTCCAGGTCGTTGGTCGGCTCGTCCAAGAGCAGGATCTCGGGCTTTCCGAAGAGCGCCTGCGCCAGGAGCACTTTCACCTTCTCGCCACCGGCAAGGTCCTTCATTTTCTTCTGGTGCAGCTCCGTTCCGATGCCAAGGCCCGCTAAGAGCGCTCCCGCTTCCGCCTCCGCTTCCCAGCCGTTCAGCTCGCCGAAGCGCGCTTCGAGTTCCGCCGCGCGCTCGCCGTCGGCGTCGGAGAAGTTCTCCTTGGCGTAGAGCACTTCCTTCTCGCGCATGATGGAAACGAGTTCCGCGTGGCCTAGAATCACCGTGGTGAGAACTTCTTCTTCCTCAAAGGCAAAGTGGTTTTGCTTCAAGACCGCCAGGCGCTCGCCGGGAGAGATCTCCACCGACCCTGCCGTTGATTGGATCTCACCAGAGAGGATCTTAAGGAAGGTCGACTTGCCCGCGCCGTTGGCGCCGATAACGCCGTAGCAATTACCTTTCGTGAACTTTAAGTTCACGTCATCAAAAAGAGTGCGTCCTCCAAACTGGAGACGGATGTTATGGGTAGCGAGCATAAGGACTCCGAAAGATTTTTTGCGGGGTTATAGCCTATCTAATGCGATGTGACTAGAAGCAAGCGTGAATTAACTGGCCGATCACTGGGCTTCCCACTATTCTCTGGCCCAAATTCCCCCTAGGAGCGATCGCTATGAAAAAACAGTATGTTGGATTTTTTCTTGTGGCCCTATTTATTGCCTTCCAGTCTCTGGCCCAGACAGTGGATCCACTGGACCAGCGCTGCACACTCGCCGCTCGCGGCAGTGTCATCGATTACCCGAGCCTTGAGACCTGCCTTAAAAACCAAGGCGTTCTCCTCGAAGTGCACGGCGCCGTACCGATGAGCTCGATGTTCGTGGTGACCTTCCGCAACCCGACAAACTTCTTCTCCTCGATTCACCTCTCGCTCATTGGCGGCAACGCGCAGATGCGAAGCATGATCAAGACGCTTAAGCGCCACGATCTAATCCTCGTCAAAGGCCTCTACGAGAACCTCGAGTCTCCGCAGAAGCACATCCGCGCCAACAACATCACCATCATCAGCCGCAGCGCTGGCTCCACGCCGAGCGAAGAGTACAACTACGAGGCCCTCCCGGCCGACGTCCTCGGTCGCAGCGAGCTGATCGGTAAGGTCCACGCCATCTACGGTGACGGTCGCATCCTCGTGGTCGAGTACAAAGACCTCGTCGTTCCGGTTTTTGTCCAGGAACCGTGGCTCGCCCAGACGCGGACACTTTTCCGCGGCGACAAAATTCAGCTGAAGTACGTCATCCAGGAAGAGCCCGTGCGTCCCGTGCACTTGAACCTCGATCCGGCCGCCGGCAGCGATGCGCTTAAGGTCCTGCGCTCAGTGGTCCAGGGCCACGGCGAACCGGTCACCTACACCGGAAAACTGATCCGCTTCCCCCAGAGCCCGCAGATCATCTTCCCGATCTTTGCAGTGAACGTGGACATCGGCGACGGGGTCATGCTGGATCACACGATCCTGAGCTTCACCGACATGGAGCTCTTCGAAAAAGCGCGCCAGATGTTCCAGGCCGCCTGGGATAAGTACCCGCTCATGGTCCGGAACTACCGCAACAAAGAGATTAACGAGGCCCTCACCGTGACCGTAAGTGGAATGTACAACATGATCGATCCCGGTCAGGCCAACCCACAGGTCGTGCTCGAGCGCCTGGAAGACATCCGCATCACAGAAGACTAGTCAAAAGTTCCGGGGCCAGCTCCTAGGAGTTGGCCCGACTTTCTAGATCTGCCCACTCATCAAATAACACATCAAGTTTCTTCTGTGCGCTACTTAAGTCGCGGTTGAGGTTCTCCGCCTGAATCCCCGCTTCGGCACTCGAGTAATCGAGAGCGGGGAGAGTGGCCTCGAGGTCTTTCACTCTTTTTTCCTGTGCCTCAAGCTCCGGGCCAATCTTCTCGAACCGCGCGCGATCTTTGTTCGAAAGCTTCGTGAGTTTGGCCCCGGCCTGGGATTTTTGCGGAGGCGTGCGCTTCTTAAGTTCTTCCTCGAGCGCCATCGCTTCCAGGTAAAGCTCGGCCTGAGGCCAGCCGCCTTCGAAGATCTCGAGTTCGTTGTCGTGGATGAGCCAGCACTTGTCGGTGACGTTTTCGATGAAGGTCCGGTCGTGGCCCACGACGATCAGCGCTCCTTCGTAGGCGCGCAGCTCTTCTTCGAGGATGCCGATGGTCTCGAGGTCCAAGTCGTTGGTCGGCTCGTCGAAGATCCACAGGTCCCGGGCGTGCTTCATGAACTGCGCCAGCTGCAGGCGGTTCTTCTCGCCACCCGAGAAGGTGTGAATCGGGCGCTTCAGTTCTTCCGAGCGGAAGAGAAAACTTTCGAGGTAACTTGCGACGTGGCGCTTTTCCCCGGTGTTAGAAATCACAAAGTCGATGCCTTCGCCGATGAGGTCCCACGGGGTCTTGTTCTCCGGAAGGCTCTCGCGCTTCTGAGAGAAGTGACCCATGTCGAGGCCATCGACAATGCGGAGAGTTCCGTCCGTCGGCTGCAACTGCCCCAGGATCATCTTCAAGAGCGAGGACTTTCCGGTGCCGTTGGCCCCCATAAGCGCGATCTTATCGCCTTTAGCGAGCGCGAAGTTCACACCTTTATAAAGTGTGCGCTCACCGAACTTCAGTCCGACGTTCTCGGCCTGGACGAGGATCTTTGTCTTGCGGCCCGAGCTCTGGAGATTGAGCGACACGGACTTGTGCGCCTGCGCCTTGAGGTCCCGGATACTACTCTGGAGGCCATCGTAGTCTTCGATGCGCTTTTTACTCTTCGTCCGGCGGGCCTTGGCACCGCGCTGGATCCACGCCGTCTCGCGACGATTGTGGTTCTCCAGGCGATCGAGCTCTTTCGAACGACGAGCGTTTTCTTCCTGCAGGTGCACGAGGTAGTCGGCGTAGGTCCCTTGGAAACTCTTGAGCTTGCCGTTTTGAATGTGCACGATGCGATCCACCACGTTACTCAAAAGAGCGCGGTCGTGGGAGATGATCATCATCGTCTTGCGTGAGGTTTCGAGCTCCTCTTCGAAGCGCTGAATCGTCTCAAGGTCCAAGTGGTTGGTGGGCTCGTCCCACAGCACCACCTGGTGCGGACACGACAAGCCGAGTGCCAGGGCGAGCTTTCGTTGCTCACCCCCAGACAGGGTCCGGAACTGGCGCGTGAGGTCCGCGATGCCGAAACCTTTTAGGTAACTCATGTAGCTCGTGTGGATGCGGTCTTCACCCTGCTGCTCGAGCTCGTGGTAGAGCTGTTCTTGCTCGGCCAGGAGCTTATCGAAGTTCCCCTCACCGTTTGAGAGCATGTCCGCGATCTGGTCCAGGCGGACTTTGCACTTTTTAAATTGCGGGTAGTATTCGTAGAAGTAGTCCTCCAGCGCCAGATCGCCGCCTGGGATCAACTCTTGCGGGACTGAGAAGATCGTAAGGTCTTTGTTTCGATCACAAATGAAGGCCGGTACCGTGGTGTCCGGAGTCACCAGGTTCATCATGACTTTAAACAACGATGATTTTCCGTGGCCATTCAGACCCAAGACCCCGATGCGGTCCCCCTCGTGTAAGGTGAAAGTCACATCTCGGAAGATCTGCTTATGGGGGTGTGAGAGGCTTAAATTCTGGAGGGTAAGTAAGGTAGACATGGCCGCATCATACCCGCAAGAAGAGACTTCGACATCTCCAATCGATCGTGATAGCTTGAAACATATGGAAAATATTTCTTCTGCTGATACCCCGCTCCCGTCTTGGTCTGAACTCGGTCTTGATCCTCGGCTCCTGACTCTCCTTGAGAAAGCCGGATACAAAATCCCAAGTCCCGTACAAGCTCAATCGATTCCGGCCGCGCTTAAGGGCCAGGACGTGCTTGTCTCCTCACAAACCGGATCTGGTAAAACGGCGAGCTTCGTGCTCCCCGCGCTCCAGCGCTTCATTGGCCGCGACGGAACCTACATACTCGCACTCGCACCAACTCGTGAAATCGCTCAACAGACAGGGGCGGTTTTTGAGCAGTTTGGAAACGAGCTCGGCTTCCGCACCGCCGTGTGCATCGGCGGCGCCAGTATCCCCGCTGAGAAAGAAGCCCTTCAGAAGTCACCGCACGTCATCGTCGCCACACCCGGACGCCTGTGCGATCACCTCGAGCGGGGTAACGTGTGGCTCGAGTTCATCCAATGCTTCATCCTGGATGAAGCGGACCGCATGCTCGACATGGGATTCACCGAACAATTGAATAAGATCACCGAACAGCTCCCTAAAGAGCGCCAGACCATGCTCTTCTCGGCGACCTTCGCTCCAGAAGTTGAAAAACTCGCGCGCAAGATCCTTCACAATCCGTTGGAAGTGACGATCGCTAAGGCCGAGGGCACGGCTCCGAAGATTGACCAGATCCGTATCGATGTCCCTGAGCACGCGAAGCTCGGTGCTCTTATGCGCATCATGCGCAACGAGCCCGGCACGATGTTCGTCTTCGCCAACTCGAAAGATAAAGTCTCGCAGATCTGGCGCGCGCTGCACTCAAAGCGCATCTACGACGTCACCTACATCCACTCCGACTGCACACAAGAGCACCGCGAGGAAGCGATCCGTGACTTCAAGAGTGGCAAGTACCGCGTGTTGATCGCGACTGACGTCGCCGGTCGCGGCATCGACGTCGAAGACGTCGCCCACGTGGTGAACTTTGACATTCCAAAAGAAGCAGAAGACTACGTCCACCGCATCGGCCGCACCGGTCGCAAAGGTAAGAGCGGTAAGTCGACGAGCTTCGTTGGTGAACGTGATGGTCGCCAGATCGACGCCGTGGAGAAACTCCTCGGTGCACCGATCCCGCAAGAGCGTCCACGCGACGACCGTCCCCGCGAAGAGCGCCCACGCCGGGATGATCGCCCTCGGGAAGAGCGCCCGCGCCGCGAAGACAGACCACGTCGTGAAGAGCGCGCTCCACGAGATGCGAACGCTCCAAGAGAAGACCGTGCCCCGCGTGGTGAACGTCCACCACGTGCGGATCGTCCTCCTCGCACAGATCGGCCGCCCCGCGATGAAAATCGCGGCCCGCGTCCTGAGCGCGTTCCGGTTACCATGGAAACAGGTCCAGACGGTCAGCCATGGCGCAGCGACGCTGCTCGCGAGCGCTACATGAGCGGTCGAGCGCAGAGGCCTCAGCGTGAGCGCGGTCCGAAGACTGTGACTCCTGCGACAACAGCAACGGCAAGTTCTGCCCCCGCGCAAGCGGCGAAGAGCTGGAGTCTGTGGAATATTTTCAGCTGGTTCAAGCCCACAAGGAAATAAGCCTTGTGGCGCTGCGGCTAAGCGCGTATAGTGAATCTTATATCCCCTGATTTAGCGAGGCGTCCCCAGCAGGTGACGTTATCAGGTTCGGATTTAAAAACTCTCGCCCATTTATTGTCCCCCGTTTTATTAGGAGTCCCATGGACGCTCTGACCTCATTTGATTCGCTCGATCTCCCTATTCCCGTTAAAAAGGCACTCGCTCACTCCGAAATCACCAAACCCTCACCCATCCAGGCCGAAGCCATCCCTCACGCGATGCTCGGCAAAGACGTGATTGGTCTCGCCCAAACTGGTACCGGTAAAACTCTCGCCTTCTGTCTTCCACTCGTCACTCTTATGGATAAAAACGGCGACCAGGACGACTGCGCCTTGATCCTGGTTCCGACTCGTGAAATCGCTATTCAGGTCACGGAGGTCCTCAAGCACCTCACGGCCAAGATGACTGGTCGCTGGCACCCGGTGCTCGTCATCGGCGGCGTTGGCATGACCCCACAGATCGATGGTCTTAAGCGCAAGCCACGCTTCATCGTCGCCACACCCGGGCGTCTCTTGGACCACATGCGCGAGGGCCATGCGCAACTGTCGAACGTGAAGTTCCTCGTCCTCGACGAAGCCGACCGCATGCTCGACATGGGCTTCGCTCCACAACTTAACGAAGTTCTGCGGGGTCTCCCTCGCGAGCGCCAGACCATGCTCTTCTCGGCCACCTTCCCGAAGGAGATCGAAGAGATCAGCAAGAAGTACCTCTCCTCTCCCGTGCGCGTGGAAGTAGGCCCGGGCCACTCGAAGCCCATCGAGAGCATCACGCAAGAAACACGCGAGCTCGAAGAGGACGCGAAGTTCGACACGCTGATCGACATCATTAAGCAGAACACCGGAACCATGATCGTGTTCACGCGCACGAAGTACCGCACGGAGAAGCTCGCCAAGCAACTCGACAAGAACGGCATCTCTTCCGGCCGCCTGCACGGTGACCGTTCGCAGTCACAACGCCAGTCGACGCTCAAGGCCTTCCGTGATGGAGAGATCCGCATCCTCGTGGCCACCGACATCGCCGCCCGCGGGATCGACGTCCCTGAGGTTGCGTACGTCATCAACTACGACATCCCGCATGTCCCAGAAGAATACATCCACCGCATCGGCCGCACTGGTCGCGCGGGAGCCACTGGAACTTCAATCTCCTTCATCACGCCGGAGGTGCGCGAAGAGTGGCGCGCGATCTTGAAGCTCACCAATCCGGAAGCCTACGCCAAGACACCGAAGGTCGCCAACGCCGTGAAGGAAGTGAAGCCGGGCCAGCGCCAAGGTGGCCGTGACCAAGGCCACAATCCGCGCATCGATCGCAGTGCCCGCGGCCCACGTCGCGATGACCGCGGCCCACGTCGCGATGACCGCGGCCTACGTCGCGATGACCGCGGCCCGCGCCGTGATGACCGGGGCCCGCGTCCCGTGATCGCGGCCAAACCGATCAACAACCGCATGAACGAAGACTTCGACGACACCACTGCTCAGCCGTCGCTCGAAGAGCAGATGTCACGCATCGACCAGGCCCAGCGCCGTGAGCGCCACGCTCGCGCCCAGCACCCGCGTGGTGGCCAGGGGCCGCAGCGCGGAAACGGACAGAACCGAGGCCCGCGTCGCGATAACAATCGCGGCCACGAAGCTCCTCGCCAGGCGCACGCGCCCAAGCGAACGGACGTCGACGACAGCATCGGAAACCGCGCCGGTGGCGAAGAGAAAAAGAAAGAAGGCTGGAACATCATGGGCTGGTTTAAGAAGTAGCCATGAGCGCCATTAAGTCGATTCAGCTCAAACCTGGTCTCGAGTTCATCGCTCTCTGCGATCTGATGAAGATCGCAGAGATGACGGATAGCGGAGGTGCCGCCAAGCACCTCATCGCTGAAGGTCGAGTGCTCGTGGACGGTGTGGTTGAGACGCGCAAGCGCTGCAAGATCCGCAAGGGCCAGGTGATTGAATTCCAAGGGATGAAAGCACGCCTGGACTAGCCGGAGCGTGTAAGTAATTCTCGAGGACTCGCGCTTTTTGCTCGAGCTGGTAAAGTAGCATCCTATGCTGCTTAAACCTCTCTTCGCCTTAATTCTGGTCTCTCTCTCTTTCGGGGCCTCTGCCTTCGACCTCAAGCAGGAGATCGCAAAGCTCCAGGCGAAGTTCGGCCGCGTGATGAAGTACCCGATTCTCATAGTCGACAAGGAAGAGCTGCAGTGGCGCTTTGCCCAAGCGGGAGCACTGGGTGACTCCGATCAAGACGAGCAAAAGCGCCTCCCCATCATCCAGGCCTACGTCTCAGAGACCATTGGCGTTGAAATCACTGAAACGGAAGCGGCCCAGTACGAGATCTACACCACGGTTCTCAAAGAAGGCGCCTACGCACTTCCGATCCTTGCCTCCCGCTACCCAAGCGTCTACAAAATGTGTGCCGTCTTTCCGGCGTCGCCTCACACCAATCAGCGCCTCGAACACAATCGTCTCCTGGGCTTCGATAACACGGAGATTCACCAGGGCCAGAGCTATGACGACCTCGAGCAGCGCCTGCCCTACGAAGTCATCGCGCGCTTTTCGCTTTACCATGAGCTCGCCCACTGCCTCGATACGAGCTTCATGCCTCAGAGCTTCGACTTTGAAGATGCGCACACCGTGCATCTTTCGGAGTCGTTTGCAGAAACCGTGGCGCTTCTCATGCTGAAGAACGAAGGCTTCACGGACATTGCCGTCCCGCGTGCCCATCACCGTTCGGTCTACGCTTGGCGCATGGGCCGCTACTTCGCCCAGAACCCACAAGGCGGCTTTGGTAGCCCCTACTACGTCGCTGGCGGCGTGATCTATAACCTCGCTCCGGTGCTCCTGGCCGCGGATGCCCTGACTCCAGCTCAAGATATTCCGGCCCAGGCAAAAGAAGTCGTTATCGCCCATGCACTCCCTGGTCGCGCCTTTACCGCTATTACTAACTGGCTGGGTAAGCCGGAAGAGACAGAGGCCACCTATGCTCGCTACGCTCAGGATGCACCGGATCTCTTTCTCGAGGCGTTTGAGAAACTCATGGAATTCAAGCAGACCATCCCGGCCATGGCCGAGGCGAGTTTCCGCTCCACCGGAGCGACGGCACCAGTGACCGGCGAGCTGGGCCCGCTCGATCCCAAACTTTGTGGCCAGTTTCGTCGCGGCCAGCAAACGGCCTTCCGAACAACCCTTCAAGAGCTCACTCTCGAGTTACGCCGAGAACTGGGGACTCCCGCCGAGCAGACACAGCGACAGCTGGATTTGCAGAATATCTATACTAGGATGCAACAGCGCTGCACTGCACCCTAATGTAGTGTTTGCAACCCCGGTAAAACCGATTATTCTTTGAATTCATTCAATTTATTCCCCTTTAACCAGGAGTTCGCCTCATGGAAATCGCAATGTTTACGCAAGAAGGGCTCGTCATGCTCCTTCGCTTCGTCCACTTCTTCGCCGGCGTGGCGTGGATCGGTCACTTGTACTACTTCAACTTCGTTCAAGGTGCCTTCTTCAATGAAATCGAAGCGCCCGTGAAGAACGTCGCCTTCGCGAAGCTCGTTCCGAAGGCCCTCTGGTGGTTCCGTTGGGGTGCGATGTTCACGTTCCTCTCAGGTATCATCATGCTCGCGATCCAGGGCCACGAACTCAAGGCCGACTTCTTCCTGACGCCGTACGGCCTCTACATCTGGCCCGGCGCTCTGATGGGAACGTTCATGTTCCTCAACGTCTGGCTCATCATCTGGCCTAAGCAGAAGATCCTCATCGCCAACGCGGAGAACGTCCTCAA
Source organism: Bacteriovoracia bacterium (assembly GCA_046569805.1). Taxonomy (GTDB): domain Bacteria; phylum Bdellovibrionota; class Bacteriovoracia; order Bacteriovoracales; family Bacteriovoracaceae; genus UBA6144. Next base: position 15,348 of record JBKHVY010000032.1, read on the forward strand.
GGGTAACCCCGCGAACCCGGAAGCCGCCA
>JBKHVY010000033.1:0-15360 GCA_046569805.1 Bacteriovoracia bacterium
CGGTCCTAGGAGCTTACCGAGAGTTGCAAAAACTTTGCAACAACTATTTCTCCGGCGACAGCTCTTCCAGGATCGGACACTCGGGCCGCTCGTCGCCGTGGCAACAGTGGGAAAGCTCTTTCAGGGCGTCGGCGATGGAGCGAAGCTCAAGGATCTTTCGTTCCAGCTCGACCACGTGCTGCTCGGCGATTCTCTTCACTTCCGCGGACCGGCGCTTTTTGTTGCGCCACAGGCCCAGAAGTTTTTTGATCTCCTCCATGGAGAACCCGAAGTCGCGGGAGCGCTTAATAAACCGCAGCACGTGGACGTCGTTCTCGCCGTAGCTGCGGTAGCCACTGAGCGTGCGCGAGACCTTGGGGAAGAGACCGATCTCTTCGTAGTGGCGAATCATCTTCGCGGACACGCCCGTGAGCTTTGCGACTTCACTGATGTTTATGCCTGGCTTCCCTTCCAGCGCCTGAGGAGGAGCGCGTTGCTCACCACACTCACGCTACTCAGCGCCATCGCCGCTCCGGCCAGCACCGGCGTCAGGAACCCGAGCGCCGCCAGCGGAATGCCGATGAGGTTATAGACGAAGGCCCAGAAGAGGTTTTCCTGGATCTTGCGGTAGGTGCGCCGAGAGATGTCGAGGGCGTCGACCACGAGCAGGGGGTTCGAGCGCATGAGCGTGATGCTCGCGGCTTCCATCGCCACGTCGGTGCCGCTGCCCATGGCGATTCCCACGTCGCTCGCCGCCAGCGCCACGGCGTCGTTAAGGCCATCGCCGACCATCGCGACGACGTCTCCGCGCCGCTTGACCTCGCTCACGTACTCCGCTTTCTGCGCGGGCAGTACCTCGGCGCGGACCTCGCTCATGCCGAGCTCGGTGGCCATGCTCAGCGCCGCGCCCTGGTTATCCCCAGTCAGCATGACGGTCTTGATCCCGAGTTTCTTGAGCGCCGCGATCGCTGCCCGGGACTCGGGCCGCGCCTGATCGCGGTAGCTCATCAGCGCCAGCACCACGCGCGTCGCTTCGTGCGCGAGAAACGAAACGGTCTCACCGCTCGCCATGCGCTCCTTCGCCATGAGATCGAGGCCCTGGAAGTCGAAGCCCTGGAACATCTTCTCCGCACCGAACAGGTACGCCTCACCTGCGTACACGCCCGTCAGACCGAGCCCAGGCCTTGTGCCGAGGCCCGTGAGCTCGAGCGGCTTGGCTTCCGGAGCGAAGCCGCGCGACGCCTCCGCCAGCGGATGCACGCTTCCCGCCTGAAGGCCCTTGATGAGGCCCAGGGCCTGGTCGCTCTTGGCTTCGAAGTGCGCGACCTGCGGCCTTCCGAGCGTGAGTGTCCCGGTCTTATCGAACACGACCGTCGTCACGCGATGCGCGAGCTCGAGGGCTTCGGCGTTCTTAATGAGGATTCCGCGCTTCGCGGCGGCCCCGGTTCCTACCATGAGGCCCGTGGGGGTCGCTAGCCCCAAGGCACAGGGACACGCGATCACCAGCACCGCCACGGCGAACACCAGTGCCTGCTGCCAGTCACCGCTCCACAGCCCCTGCGCGAAGAAGGTAACGAGCGCAAGGCCCACGACGACCGGCACGAACACTGCGCTCACCTGGTCGACAAGCTTTTGGATCGGTGCTTTCTGCGTCTGCGCACTCTCCACGAGCCGGATGATGCGCGCGAGCGTGCTCTCGCTCTCGAGGTGCGTGACACGCACAACGATGCGCCCTTCGGCGTTGAGGGCCCCGCCGGTCACGCGATCCTTCGGTCCCTTCGCCACCGGAAGACTCTCTCCGGTGATGAGCGATTCGTCCACGTGGGTCTCGCCGTCGACGAGCACACCGTCGAGAGGGATCTTCTCGCTCGGAAGCACCACCACCAGGTCCCCGACGCGCACCTTTTCAAGTGGAAAGAGCTCTTCCCCACTCGCGGTGAGGACCCGCGCGACGCTGGGTCTGAGCTTCTCGAGGGCCCGGATGGCATCACTCGTCTGCCGGCGCGCTCGCGCCTCGAGGTACTTGCCCAGAAGAACGAGAGTGATGATCACGGTGGAGCTCTCGAAGTAGAGGTCCGCGCCGCGGAAGAGGTTGTACACGCTCAACGCAAAGGCCGCGCTCGTTCCGAGGGCCACCAGGAGGTCCATGTTTCCGGAGAGCTCGCGCAGCGCCTTGAGGCCGCTACGATAAAAGCGAAAGCCGACGACGAACTGCATGGGCGTCGCCAGCACCAGCTGCAGCCACCCCGGTGGCATGGCGTGGATCCCAAAGGGCATCAGAAGCATCGGCAGCGCCAGAGGTGCCGTGAGGAGAAGGCTCGCCAGGAGCCACCAGCGCTCGCGCGCCATCGCCTGATCCTTCAGGCCTGCTTCCTCTTGGAACGAGCGCTTGAGCGCGGCCTCGTAGCCCGCCTTTTCCACGAGCCGCGTGACCAGGGCGTGGTCCGGGGTGGAGCGGAACTCGACGCTCGCCGTTTCGGTGGCGAGGTTCACCTGCACCGAACTGATCTCGGGGGCACGGGCCAGGACTTTTTCGACCCGGCCGACGCAAGCGGCACAGGTCATTCCTCGGATCGCATATTGGATTTGTGACATATAATCTCCTTGGGTCCCATCATGAACCTTGACATGATGGGAAGCTCAAGTCAATTTTATGAAAATCACAAAAAAGGACTTCCCATGTACGAACTTACGGTCACTGGCATGAGCTGCAACAACTGCGTCAAGCACGTCAAGGAAGCGATCACCAAGGCCGACGCCAAAGGCGTCGTCGACGTCGAGCTCGCAACGGGCTCCGTCAAAGTCACCACGACGCTCTCCCTCGCGGACGTGAAGGCGCTGATCGAAGACGCCGGCTACGACGTCACTGCGCAGCGCGAGAGCTAGATCTGGTTCTCGAAGATGTAGAAGGGAACGGTGTTGATCGAGCGGATGAGGTCCCACAGGTTATCGTGCTGGGCCGGATCGACCACGCGGTCACCGTCGATGTAGGTCCCATCGAGGACCGGAGTGGAATTGGCGTAGCGCTGGTGGACGTGCGCTTTGACGACGCCGGCGAAGACCGGATCGTCGATGACGAGCGCGAGCTCGGCGTTGAGGCGCTGGACCGAGCGCGGATCCATGTTGAGCGTCCCGATCCAGGTGAGGTGGTCGTCGACGACCATCGTCTTCGCGTGCACCATCCAGATCGACCGCGCGTCGCGGGGAACGTCGACGAGGACCGCCGGGTCCTGCGCGTCGCCGTTGTTGAGGAAGAGGTTGAAGCCGAGCTTCGAGAACTTCAGGCCCTCGAGGAGTGAGATGTAGTTGACGACGTACTCGTTGCTCGCGCGCTTGGCGTTGAGGAGGAGGTTCACCTCCACGGCGCGCTCCTTGAGGTCGCGGAAGGTATTTTCCTCGTTCTCCTGCAGGTAGAAGTACGGGACTTCGATCGAGACGGTCTTCTGGGCGTTCTTGAGGTACGAGTAGTACAGCGGGCCCGTCACGTGGTGGAAGTTCTGCTTCCAGTCCGGACCGTCGGCGATGAACCGGATGCGTTTGACCTCGTAGGCGGGCTCGTCCTCAAGCAGCGGACTCCCCTTCGCCTTGAACTGGGCCCGCAGCGCCAGGAGGCGCGCGTCGTTCGTTTTCTCCGGACTGAAGGGACTTGCGAACTCGGCTGCCTCCCGGAGCTTGCGCTCGTGGATGCGCAGCTGGTGGTCGTAGCTCGAGGACGACCGGTCACCGGGCGTCTTCGTCGGCTTGCGCGGCTTCTTCGGAAGCTTCGTGCGGCCCGAGTCCCAGAAGTTCTGGAAGCTCGTTCCGATGTGCTCGGCGATGTCGCCGCGGACCCAGAGGTCGCGGTTCATGAAGTTATAGCGCGGGCGCAGGTCGTAGTACTCGTCGCCCATGTTGCGGCCCCCGACGAGGGCCTCGCGCTGGTCGACGAGGACGATCTTGCGGTGGTTCCGGTGCGTGACCCGCGCGACGTTAAGGAGGAAGCTCGGATTGTAGTAGCGGACCTCGATGCCTCGGTCGATGAGGGCGTGCGCGAGGTACGGATCGATGCTCTTCGAGAGCCCGAAGTAGTCGACGAGGAGCCGGATGCGGATCTCCGGGTTCGCGAGCTTCTTCTGGACCAGGGCCTCGGTGAAGATCCGAGTCGCGTCGCTGTTGTGGTAGATGAAGTACTCGACGTCGATGGACGTCTGTGCGCGCTCGATCATCTCGAGGCGCAGCTGCAGGGCCGCGGTGCCCGTCTCGATCGACTTCACCAGGTGCGGCGTCGAGAGCTCGACGTCGATCGGATTCGCCCGCACGGCGAACGGCAGAAGACTGAGAGTCAGAAGTAAAAGACGCAAGGATCGCATGCCACAACCCCTGCAAACGGGAGACCACACGGGCCCTCGCAAGATTCGCAGCTTACGCCGCCCTCGCTGTCTAAAGTTTAGACACTTCCACCGGTAGCTTCAGGGACTGCATCGCCCGGCGCGCTTTCTCGAGGTCCGCCGCGGCCTCCTGCTGGAGCCTCAGCTCCCGCGGGTCCACGCGGTCGAGGTCCACGTCGCCGTACTTGTTGGCGTACTTCGTCTGGAGGTACTCGTCGATGAACTTCTGGCGCAGCTCTTTTGCTCGGTAGATCTTAAAGTCGATGCCGCTCGACTTCGCTGACTTCTCGAGCTCGAGGATGTAGTTCTGGGTCGACGAGTAGCCCGCGCGCAGCTCCGGTGCGAGCTGCTTCGGATCGCGCAAGAGGTTCTGCTTAAAGGCGACGAGCGCCTCGTCGGCGTTGAGCCCCAGGCCATTGGCGTCGATGAGCCGGCGGAAGCCGGCTTCGTCTTTCGTAAAGAACTTCTGTCCGTTGGTGACGAACTGCCCGTAGAACTTGCGCCCTTCGCTCAGCGCCTGCGGCAGCTTCTCCCGGCCCTTCACGAACGCATCACCGAAGAGCTTCTCCGCCGCGATCCGCTGGTCGTGGCCGAACTTTCCGGTCATCCCCGACTCCATGAGCTTGCGGACGTCCTCTTGGTCGAAGCCCGCCTTTCGCAGGACGCGCGCCTTCGCCGCGAGGTCCGCCGTGGTGTACGAACCGAAGCCGCGGCCCTCCGTAAGACCGACTTCGTGCGCTTCGAGGATCGCATCGCGCTGGGCCTTCGTGAGGGGGCGGCTGCGCGCGAGGAGCTCTTCGGACATCTTCAGGCGGTCAGCGTCGGAGAGGAGCGAGGCGTCCTCGAGGTTGATCTTCTTTCCCTGCGCCGCCGCTTTCCGGATGCGCTCGAGGGCCTGGGTGGAGTGCACGAGGCCTCGCATTCCGACCACCGCCGCTTTCCCCACGAGGAGTGCGCCACCCGAGAGGGCGACGTCGGCGACGAGCGAGACCACTCCGGCGCAGACCATTTCCGCCTTCGCCTTCGGGGTGTAGCACATGTAGGTCGTCTCGAGCTGGGCCCGGGCCTCTTCGAGGAGCTGCTTCATGCGGAGGGCGTTCTCGGGCTCCGGGGCCCGCGCGGGCAGCGGACTCGGGCGCCCCGCGGTCACGCTGCGCTGGTGCTCGCGCACGAGCGCCTCGTCGTAGGCGCGCTTTCGCGCCGAGAGCTGCTGCTCGATCTGGCCACAGGTCCACTCGTCCACCACGCGCGGCTCGAGAGTATAGCGGTCGGAGACGCTCAGGTTAAAGAGGACCACCATCTCGCGCTTCTTCTGCGTGTCCTGGTAGCAGGTCTCGGCGTCCTTGAACATGTTCACGACACCGGCGCCGAGGTTTTTGATCCCATCCACGGTGAGGCGCAGGCCATTGACGAGGCACCCGTTCGCGCCCAGCCACTTGGCGTCGAGGAGGCCATCTTTTGTCTGTTGCGAGCGATCACAGGTAAGAAACTTCGCCTTCTCGGCCACGGCTTCGGGCCCGACGACCCCCTGGAGCTTCTCCCGCTCGCGCTCGGCGCACTTGTACTGCGTGCGCAGGTTCTCGCACGCCACGCGGTTGGCGTCTTTCACCCAGGACAGCTGGCCCAGGGGGTCGATGCGGGTGCAGGTTTGGGCCTCGGATGTGAAAGAAAAAACAATTGCTAAAGCGATCACCCAAAACTGCATTTATGTCTCCACGCAAATAGCTTCGCCGAGCTAGAGTGTCGCAGCTGAGCTTTCGGTCACTACGAGCTCTCCCGGATACACAATCCTACCATTACCGACGTACATCGAATCTACTCTAAATGAGCAGTAGTAAACGTTGCCGGGTTTAAACCGTAGGTAGATGTGGCCGTCGGAACCGATGTACTGCGTCGGTGCGAAGAACCCCTGGGGATCGCGGCTCATCGGATTTTGGATCACCGTCGGGTTCACCGTGTAGGAATATCCGACGAAAGTTAAGTCGATGTCACGGCTATCTCCGTAGCTATACCCCTCGACCTTAAAGTGGTACATATTAGTATGTACAGCAGGTCTGAACGGCGTGCGAATGTGGATGTATAACGCGGTCGAGTTCGTCATCGTAAAATAGTCGACCACTCCAATCGTCTTTGCGCCGCGGCCTGCGCCGATGACGGCCCCTCCCGCCACTTCGAGCTTGGCTTGCGGATTCGTCTTTCCAATACCCACGTTTCCAGTATCGGTGATCCGAACCCTCTCGAAGTTCAGGTTACTGGTTCGCGTCGCGAGGACTAGATCGTCACCAGACTGCGTCGAGGCTATGCCAGCAACTCCAGTCGTGTCATTCGCAAAGGTTGACACTCCCTTTCCGGCATCACTCCGAAAGAGTGCCACTGTTTCGTAGGTCGCGACGCCGTCAACGGTATACGGTGTCCCGGCCTTCAAGACGTCCAAGGGTGCTGATGCCGAAGTCGTTCCGATCCCGAGGAAGCCACCGATCGCCGAGTTACCGTTCATGATCCACAAGGCCAGAGGATCGCCGGCGGTCACGTTTGCGCCGATCGCTGGAGGACCGTCGATTTTCAAGGTCACCGCTCGATTTATCGTCGTCGGAGCCGTCGCCGTGTAGGTCGCGGAGACGATGTGATCGAGATAGACGTCACCAGTGAGGCTCGTTACATCAACGGCGTCACTGTTTGAGGCGCCCAGCAAGAAACGTGTATTCACCTTTGCCGTCGGCGGTGTAGTCACTGTAAGCCGAGCTTGAGGATTCATCACACCGATGCCAACTTCTCCCGTCTTCGTCACTCGAAGGCGCTCGCCGGTATCGTCGTTCGTACCGGTGACGAGTCTGATGCCATCAAAAGCATTAATCGACAAGGAGTCCGGCGAGATGCCAGTGTTTGAAAAGTCTTCTGTTAATATCGAAAGATTGTATTTCCCGGAGTTCGTGTACCCCTCACGGAAGAAGATCCCTTCTTGGATGCCCGCAGAAAACGCATCGACGAGCAGACTTCCCTCGATGTGCAGAGCCTCAGTGGGGGCCACCGTTCCGATCCCGACGTTCCCAGACGGGCGATAGACGTTACCACTGCTCTGCGACCATTGGTTCGAGGCACCAGAGATCTGCGCGTCGACGTACTGCTTGTTTGCGACGTCCGTCACACCGACGGGGTTCAAGACACGCACGACCGAACTTGTCGTGAAGTCGAAGACGCCCGAGGGCATCGAATCTCCTGCCTTGTTAATCGGCGTGAACCCTAGGGCTGACGTTATATCCCCGCTAACGAGGGCCTGCCAGCTCGAGGTATTCGCCCCGCTGGACTTCAGAAACTTATTGGCATCACCGGCGAGCGGTGACGGGAAAAGAGTTGGTGAGATATCCAGCGTCGGGTTCCCAGCGACGCCGTCACCGTTGGAGACATCTAGTCGGTTCGCGGTGCCGACGATTGAGCGAGTCGCGGCCGTCCCCGCACCGGTGCGCACGAGGACACCGTTCGTTCCAATCTCGGCGAGCGCCGTGAGTTCAGCGTCTTGGTGTAAAGAGTATCCACGAGCTGCGTGGGAAGCTGACCCGTGAGGGCCTTCGGGAGCTTGAGGTGATGGAGGATTTTATCATCGCTTCCCTCGAGCGCGCGGCTCAGGGCCTTCTCTGAGAGTTCACCGTCTTCGAAGATGAACACCTGTTCGATGTGCCCGCGCGCGCGCACGAAGAGGAACTTCCCTTCGACCGCAGTGGGGTCTCCCTTCAGGCCCTCGAAGTCGAGCGCCTGCCAGTTCACGCACGCAAGCTTCGGCTCGGGACAGCGAAGCCCTAAAAGCACAAGGCTCACGTCTGGAGAAAGGAATCGCTGGGCGAGCACGATATTCTCTGGCGACGCCTGAGCTGGGCGGCGGCGCACGTCTTGTGTGTCGAAGAACACCAGCGCCAGGAAGCCGAAGAAAAGGATGACGATGGGCTTCGCGAGCATCACAGGAACTTCTCCCCGTCCAGCAGCACGTAGCGCGAGGCTTCGCGCAGCACGCAGCGAGCAGTCCCTGGTGGCGTGTCACCGTGTTTGGGCACAAGTCGCAGGAAGCGCGAGACGGCGGTGATGCGCTTGTAGGGTCTTAGGCACTTCTTCTCCGAGCGCTTGAGCGGCGGTGAGATGATGAGATCCTGGCCCCGGTGGTAGAGGTAGCTTCCGTCGGCGGTGACGCTCACGACTTCGAAGCCCGGAACAGCGGTTGATTTCTGCGAGCAATCGCGCAGGCGATCGGTGAGCGTGCCGACGAGCCCACACTGGGCGTGAACCGCTTGCGCAAAGATAACGAGTAGAAGAATGAGCAGAATCCTCATACTGGCCTATCGGAAATTAAGCCTTATTTATTAGCTACCGAGCGTTCCGCTCAAGATAAATTTCCTCGACGAGGTGGAAGCCGTACTGGATGAGAAGCGCCAGAAGTGCGGCCGGGACGGCCCCCTCGAGAATCATAGGAAAATCGTCGAGGCGAATTCCAGCGAGGGTGACAGAACCGGAGTCCGCAAAATGCAGACCGCAGACAAGCTTTATGAGCGTCGTTTTTCCGGATCCACTGAGACCTAAGAGAGCGATTTGTTTTCCCTCAGGGACGTGCAGAGAAACCTCGTCGATAATCCGCACGCCGCCCAGGGACTTTGAGACTCTTGAGAAGTCGATCACTAACTATTCGGCCTTCTTTCCCTTGCCGCCGAGACGCATGGCCTTGCGCTTGGCCTTCATCTCTTCGCGCTGGCCCTGGCGTAGATCTTTGCGCTCTTCGAGCTGCTTCTTGTGCAGGTCTTTGCGTTCCTGGATGTTTTCCTGAACCTGCTCCTTGAGCTCGGCCTTAACTTTTTCTTTCGTCTCCGCATGGTCATCCGCGCGCGCAACAGCGAAAGCAGTAAGAAGGAGAATCGCTACGATAGTGAACTTCATGTCAAATCCTTTGAGTAAGTTTCAAGGGATCAGTATAGAAGAAAACTCATCTGCTGAAACAGGATTTCTCCTTAAGAACAAATTGCCCACCAAGACTACTCAAGTATTCGTGCACCATGCTCGCGACCAAGCACCTCTAGCCGAACTTTCTCACGCAACGAGCGGCGCGTTCCACTTTCCATGATCTTGAGCCACCAGCGCGCAAGCGTCCCAAGCGAGGCCCTCGTCAAATACTGCGGCACCACCGCGGGCGCGAGGTCATCGAGCAGCACCAAGCGCTGCCAGTCCTCGAGCGCTCGCGTCGTCAGCACTCGATCATTCTGCAGCTTTATGCCGGAGGCGAAGTAGTCCGAGAGCGGCACTCCCCCGAAGCGCGACCGCAGACACAGGGTCACGCAGAAACTGTGGTGATTGACTTGGTGGATGAACGCTGGAGCGTGGAGGATGGGCCGCGCGACTCCCAGCGGACACTGTACCTCAGGGCCCGTTGCCAGGTCTCCGATCCACAGTCCTTCTCCAAGATCCACCGAAGGCGAGAAGCTTACGCAAGCCTCTGCGTATTCTCCGAAGATCGGCATGAAGGCGCCGTGGAAGCCGTGGTCGTGCGGAGCCGTCTCTCCTGGATACCAAAAGTAAACGTCGAGGCTCGCCTCTTCGCTCGACCAGAGGGTCAAAGGATGGTGACTGAAGTCGAGGCTTGCGAACGTGGGCCGCGGTCCCTGACGAAACATCGCTCGCTCGAGGATTTCGGTCGGAGTCACTCGCAGACTTCCCAGGGTCTCCTCGAGGAGAAGGGCCGCGTTCTGCGCCCACTCGTCATCGCTGCTCCAGCTCGCGGCGCGGGCCTCGACGAGGGCCTGGAGCTCAAGCGCTTTGGTGAAGAATGTATCGATCGTGCTCATGGGGCTTGAGTCTAGCGCTGGTGGCAAGCCTTGGCCAATGTGGGATTTGTCCCAGCGTGCAGGAGAGAAAATCGAGCACCAGCTGGCCTGAGGCCTTCACAGCAGCAGCACTCCCGAGCTCCGGGTTCAACTCGACGATGTCCATGCTCAGGAGCCGCCCGGTCTCCGCCAGGGCCCCCCCCATCAAAAACACTTCTTCCTGGCGCGGCCCTTCCAGCACACGAGTCCCGGTCGCGGCGATGTCACTGGCGTCGAAGAAGTCCACGTCAAAGCTCAAATGAATCGGTTTCTCACCGCGCGGATCGGCCTTGGCCAGCGCGATCTCCAGCAGGTCCCGCGCACCGACCTGATTGATTGCGGTCGACGAGTAGTGCTGGATTCCTAGGCGCTGGATGAGCTCTTCCTCGCCGGGGTCGAGGTCCCGTGCACCGAAGAGGATAAGGTTCTGGGGCTTGAGTCTGTGAGTCAGCCAGGCGAAGGCGGGATCCTGGGCCGCGTGCAGCAGAAACGCCAGCGACATGCCGTGGAAGTTTCCCGTCGGCGAGGTCCCGGGCGTGTTGATGTCGCCGTGAGCGTCGGCCCAAACGACGACGGTCTCCGGGTCGTGGTGCAAGAGACCATGCACAGTCCCAAGTCCCAGACCATGGTCGCCACCGATGTTCAGAAGAAAACTCTCCCTTAGATCCATGCCGGCGATGGTGTCGCTGATCCGTCGACAGGCGATGCTATTCTCGCGTGCCCACTTAATCCTCCCGCTCACTGGCCTCGAGCTTCGAGGGCGAAGTTCAACGTCACCGATCTCGATCTCGGCTCCAAAATCGGAGAGCCTGTGCAAGAGTCCTTGGTGAATGAGTTGGTCATGCCCGTCGCGCACTCCGCTGGAGGATTGGCCAAAGTCGTACGGGATGTGAAGGAGTTTAAGTGCGTCCATACGCCTCCTGGATGCGTCGGTGACATTCCGCTGCGAGCTCGAACTTGTCGCTTCCGAAGATCGGCGGCAGCTCCTCGACCGTCAGACGGATCTCCTCCGTTCGACAGATGGAAAACAAATGCGGCAAGAAGGTCATGTCGCCGTACCACGGGGCCTGCGAGCTCGAAGCTCCGCGGTACTTAAGGCACACCGGTATCACCGGAAGAGCGAGGTCGGTCGCGAGCTGGAAGAAGGTCGCCTTGAAGGGCAGCACTCCAGCACCATCCGAGCTCGTGCCTTCGGGAAAGAGCAGCACACTGTGGCCTCGGTCCAGTTCCAGTCGCATCTGTGCGAGCTCTCGCTGCTTGGTACCCGCTGTGATCCGTGAGCGTCGGCGCTCGACGAAGAAGCACCCGGCGAGCTTCGTCACGAGTCCCAGGACGGGCATTTCTCTAATCTCCACCGATGTGACGAAGAGCGCTGGGTAGAGAGGAGCGAGCACCAGGACGTCGAGATAAGATAAGTGGTTCGCGACAATGAGCGAAGCCTCCGGGGCGTGCACGACCTCACGCTCCAAGACGCGCATCCCAAGGATCCGCTGAGCGCTGCGCGCATAGCGCGGAATATTTTTTAAGAACAAGCGGTGCCGCGTCCCTTTATGGCGCACCACCATGACGATCAGAGAATGATGGACCACAAAGGCGAACAAAAGGCTTCCGAATCCGATGAGCTTCGCCAGCGCGCGTGGGAACGATGAAACAGGAGAGAGGGTTTCGACGGCGACGCTCATGCACCGAACCTGCGCTCAAAGGATGCGGGGACCTGTGTCAGATCAATCACGGTCAGAAGATCCAGGCAATCCATCTCTTGGTCGTAGGCGATTTCCGGGCTCACCTTAGCGCCCGCCATGACGTACATCCCAAGCAGTGAACTCACGGCCTTCGGATCAAGCTCCTCCCCCGTTGAGAGCTCGCGCTGGAGCGGGAGTCCTTGGCAGGAATACTCCGACTGGACACTGATCCTCAGATCCTCGAGGAGCGCCCCGCGCTGAGAGAGCCAAGCGAGCACGTGGGGTAAGTTCTTGAACTCACCGCGCGTGAGGCTCGAGCACCCGAAGAGGTAGCGCGCGCCACTCTTCTTGGCGTAACTCATGAGCCCCTTCCATAGAAGTGAGATCACGGGACCGCGACGGTAGTCGCGATGAACGCAGGCGCGACCGAGCTCAACCTTTTCACCAGAGCACTGGAGAAAGTGATCGAGGTCGAACTCTCCCTCTGAGTAGAAGCGCTTTCCGCGCTTCGCCACAGAGGATGCCTGGAGCCGGTAGCAGGCGACCACGCGGCCTGAGGCCTTCTCTTTGACGATCAAGTGATCGCAGTGGAAGTCGTGCAGATCGATGTCGTAGGGAAAAAGTGAGATCGAGAGCTTGTGAGTTGAGAACTCGCGAAAGAACACCTCGAAGCGCAGCGCCAGGACCTGGTGGATCTCCTCCAGCGTATCCGCCGTCTTGACTTCGTAGGAGTTCGTCTCAAGCGAGAGAGCGATGGCCGGAGTGATGAGTTTTTTCGAGGAGAGCTTCAAGCGGAAAAGAAACGGCAGGCGGGTGACAACGAACTGGGTGTTGAGCCACCAGGTATTAACGACGTCCATGGATCTCCTTAGGAAAAGGTCCGTGCTCCTAAAGATTGTGGCAACAAGCCCTGGCCCCTGGCCTGTTCAGGTTCTGTCAGGATGCGGTGAAGATCATCAGCGCCAGCTCTCGGAATTCCTGACCGCTCGTTTCAGGAAATCGAAAAGCAGCAGGTGTCGCCGCATGATGCGCGCGTACCGGTGCTCTTTCACCGGATGGAAGAGACCCGTGCGCGTGAAGATCTGCAGGGGATTCTTCCGCAGCCAGTTCCACGATCCGAGCTCAAGCGTAAGCGGTAGGAAGACGTGTTGCGTTTGGTCCATCTCTTCCGCGTGCGCTAAGAAGAGGTGATCCCAGATGTCACCGTGCGTGAGGTAATTGGCCGACTGGGCCTCAACCTTGTAGATGTGATTCGGATACGTGCGATCGAGGAGCCCTTTGAGCCGCAGCACCTCGGCCTCGCGCGGAAAGATCTCTTTTGAGCGAGCGAAGGGATACCAGATCTGGTCTTTGATCCCGAAGCCCGAGTGCACGTCGAGCACCAGAGCAAAGCGCGAAGGAAATACCTGCGCTTTAATGTAGTCGACGAGGAGCTGGTTCTCGGGCTCAAGGACACCGGGCACGCCGCGGAACCAGGGAAGCTTCCTGGAGATGCGATGCCCAGACACAAGGGGTGTCACCTCACCGACCGCCTCCACGGGAGCGTTCCGCATGAGATCGACGCCGCGATGGTTCGCACGCGTGGCCCGGGCCATGCCAACGGGGTTCATCGCCGGCAGTAGAAGGATGCGGTAGTCGTCGAGGGTGGCGGCGAGGTCGCGGTCCCAGGATAACTGCTGCAGCAGTGTATGGAGGTAGGCAACGATCACCTGAGAACCGATCCGCTCGAGGCCGTGGATTCCACCGACGAGCACCAGGACTGGTTTCGTGACATCAGTCGAACCGACGCGAACCGCTTTGATCGGAAATGATCGCCCGTTGGAATCGATCGTTCCGAGTGTTACGAACGAGACACCGGCGAGTGCCTTGGTTTCGAGCAGATCGAGGTCCTGTAATTCCTGAAGCGACATGCAATCTATATTAGCAGAAATCGAGATCTGCGATAGACTCGAAGAATGACGGCACAATTGCACTTCTACCTAATCCGAGGCCTCGTGCGTGAAGCAGGTCACTGGGGACGCTTTAGATCCATCCTTCAGCACCACTTCCCGACGGCGCACGTGACAACGATCGACCTGCCGGGCGCCGGGACACGCTTCTGTGACGTTACCCCTTGTTCGGTCGGTGAAATGGTCGAACAGATGCGCCAGGATTACCTAAAAGCGAAGGGCACGAACCAGCACGCGCACCTCGTGGCCATCTCTCTCGGTGGCATGATCGCCCTGGATTGGATGCGGCAGTTCCCGACGGACTTTCAGAGTTCGACTCTTATAAACACCAGTTACGGCGACCTCTCGCCCCCGCATCAGCGCTTGAAGCCCGGCGCCCTCGCACACCTTCTCCGGGTTCCCTTCGCCTCAAACGTAGAAGCACGTGAACGAATGATTCTGGAGCTCGTGACGAACCACCGCTCGCACTTCGACGAGACACTGCGCGACTGGACCACCATCGCACATACGCGACCCGTGAGCCTCAAGAATACGTTTCGTCAGCTACTGGCGGCGTCACGCTTTCGCACCCACGGCTTTGCGCCCTCGATCCCGGTCCAGGTGCTCGCGGCCAGACATGATCGCATGGTCGATGTGGAGTGCTCTCGTGCCATCGCACGCCGCTGGGGCGCTCCGCTCACCGAACACCCTACCGCAGGCCACGAGCTCTCGAACGACGCCCCGGAATGGATCGTCGATCAGATCCAAGCGTTTCTCAAGACCTAAAATGAGCCGTTAATGGCATCGAAGGCAGGCCGGATCTGCGCACGACTGGTGATGCCTTCCATCGCCTGAAAGTACTCCGAGGCGTCAAGGTTCACCGTAGTGCCCTCATTCACAACAACCCGGCCAATGAACTTGAGAGTTATATTCTCGTCAGTAAGACGAAAGGGTGTGAGTCCGTTGTCGTTGCTGAACTCCACAGCACCACGAGGTCTGACGTTATCACAATCGAACACCATCACCAGCTCGACCCGCTCGTAAGTTCCGTTCGGGAGGTAGACTCCACCGAAATTCGTCCCTCTCGGATCGATGAAGGTTCGACTAAGACCGAGGCTATAACTTGAGGCCGGAAGGTCCTCCTCATTCGCATCCACTTTCACGTCCAGACGGGCCAGACAAAAGATCACGTTTCTGACGGAAGGAGTCGTAAGTGAATTCACAATTCTAAAATTCACGACCGAGGCGTCGGGTGTTGAGCCGCTATTTGAACAGGCAGCTATCAGGAGCAAGCTGAGACTCAATAAAAGTCGCACGAAGATCTCACTAAGGGTTCGGAGTAAGCGTATCGTTCACCATCAGCGGCAACTGCGGAGCTGTGATCTTCGGGAACTTGCCGGTCAGGGCGTTCAAGAATTCGACGATGTCACTCACCTGCGGGTCGGTGAGATCCTGATCGAGCTGCGTCTTTGCCATCACTCGCACGGCTTCGTCGAGCGTGCGGACTTTCCCGTTGTGGAAGTACGGCGCCGTGACGGCGACGTTGCGCCAGGTGGGCACGCGCCAC